>CALIOE010000041.1 GCA_938044775.1 uncultured Rhizobiaceae group bacterium | reverse complement strand
TGCCCGGGGCATGGGCAACTATTGCGAACAGAGGCTGGACCCCGACTGGGCCGAACAAAATCCTGTAGACACTATCCCGTTCCAGTATACCGCAGAAGGTGCAGACGAGTCCCAGGATTACATTCTCTACCGCATTCCCTGTTATCTGGCTGCATACAATGCAGGCTCTGCCTGGGCTCTTGAAGCACCGGACAACAAGGGCCGTCCAAGACTCCTATCCTTTTCTCTTCCGGTCGTGGCATTCGAATATGAGGACCCCGATACCGAAAAAGTCGTGATTGACTTTCAGGTCACGGGTTACTCAGCGACAGGAGTGCTCGGTGGCGCGTTTGACCCCGACACTCTCGAAATTGAATCTTTCAACAAGGCTCGCGGCCTCGGGGATGCCTTCTCCAACGGATTCTGGACTTTCAACGGGCGTGACTTTGTCCTGCGCCGTTATGATGTCGACCCGACTTACGATGAGAAGGCGGAAGCCGTGACTGTTATTGATTTCACAAAGGAAACTCCATGAAACCATCTCGTGACGCTCAGCGGCTTGTAGAAATCATGGCCGCCCTGCGCACGCCAGGTACAGGTTGTCCCTGGGATCTGGAACAAGATTTTCGCTCCATCGTTCCCTACACGATTGAAGAAACATACGAAGTGGTGGATGCCATTGAGCGCGGCGATATGGAGGACCTGCGCGAGGAGCTCGGCGATATGCTTCTTCAGGTGGTTTACCATTCGCGCATGGCTGAAGAAGAAAAGGCATTTGACTTTCCAGACGTCGTTGAAGGCGTCACCGCCAAGATGATCCGCCGTCATCCGCATGTCTTCGGCGATGAAGAAGCCCGCAATGCAGGAATGGCCAAGGGTGCCTGGGAGCGTATTAAGTCTGACGAGAAGATTGAGAGGGCGCAGCGCCGCGTCGCAATGGGTCTCGCTGCCAAAGACGATAGCAGCTCTTTGCTTGACGACGTTCCCGCCGCAATGCCGCCGATGCTGGAAGCCGTCAAATTGCAGCAAAAGGCTTCAAAAGTGGGGTTTGACTGGAATGACACACGGGCGGTCTTGTCGAAGATTCGCGAGGAGCTGGGAGAATTCGAAGCCGAAATTGACGACGGCGACAAGGATGCGCAAGAGCAGGAGCTCGGTGATCTGCTGTTCGTCCTTGCAAACCTGGCCCGCCATCTTTCGATAGATCCCGAAAGCGCTGTGCGTCGAACAAATGCTAAGTTTCGGAGGCGATTTGCCTTTATTGAGCAGAGCCTCGCGGTTCGTGGAGAAACCATGGAGGGCTCTGATCTGGACACCATGGAGGCGCTCTGGGTGAAGGCAAAAGAAAGTGAGGAATAGCCAACGCCCGGCTGACATCTCCTATCAACAGCCGGTTCGGCCTCCATGTGCAGTCAGTCAGTTCACATATATCCAGTCCATTTTCCACGCCCGTCAAACTCAATCGCACCGCCATAGGGTTGCTGCAGCTGGGGGATGTCGCCGGCGGCAACGCCTGAGAAATGTGGTCCGGACAAAACGACAGCGAGGATAAAAGCAGCAGCGATCAGTGTACCCCAACCGTGCGTTGAAGAGCTTTTCGGCGCATGCTCAACGAGATCATAGGTGTGATAAATATAGGTCATGACAAGGTTTCCTGAATATGGCGCGACAGCGTCGGTATAACGGGTGACAGTCAAAGCTTCGGATCAAGCTTTCCAGAAAGGTTTGCGGCTCTCAACGATGGCCTCTTGACGGCTTAAGCCGATGTCTTTCAGCAAGTGTTCGTCCAGCAGGCGCAACTGCTTGCGCTGCACGATGCGCTGTTGCCAGAGATCCATCTTCAGGAGCAGGTTGTCGAACCAATTGTTGACAGTGGCGGGTCGAATGTACGGACCGGGAACGGAGCGGCTGAAAGATGTGGTGTGAAGGGCAGTCGAGGTGGCGGTTCTCATTTTCCTATCTCCAGTGAACTTTGCCGTTGAGCGAACTCGTTTTCGGCAGGGCTTGTGCTCCTGGAAAACTAGTGAGCTGTGCGACCATCGACAAACGATCTTAATTGAGATTCGGATTAGTTTTTTTCATGCTTCTTGCTCCTCGATCAACCGCAATGGCCACACACTGGCTACTTTTTGAGGCGTGGAAGGTATTTCCTTGATTTGTGCGTTAATTTTTCTCACGTTCACTCGATGACCAGAAGACTTCCTTCCTTGAACGCCATGCGCGCCTTCGAAGCCGCCGCGCGCCACCTCAGCTTTACCCGCGCAGCAAGCGAGTTGCACGTCACGCAGGCTGCTGTGAGCCATCAGATCAAGGCGCTTGAGGAGCATCTGGGCGTGCCGTTGTTCCAGCGGCTAAACCGTGCCCTGACCCTCACAAGCGCGGGCCAGGCGTTGTCACCCGCCGTGGGAGAAGCGCTCGACATCATGGCATCGGCCGTAGACAGACTTCATCGGCAGGACGAATCCGGCGCGTTGACAGTCACGACCATGGACTCCTTTGCCGCCAAGTGGCTGGTGCCTCGGCTTGGGCGGTTTCGTCGATCCAATCCGGAAATCGACGTTCACATTTCGACTTCGGATGAAAGTGTCGATTTTTCCCGTGTCAATGTGGACATGGCCATTCGGTATGGGGCCGGCGACTGGAAAGGGATGAATGTTGAGCGACTGATGACAGAAGAGGTGTTCCCGGTTTGCGCTCCTTCTCTGCTGGAATCCGGCCCCCCGCTGACCAAGACGTCGGACCTGAGGAGCCACACCCTGCTTCACGACGATATGCGTACAGACTGGCGCATGTGGCTGATGGCACTTGGAGAATCCGATATCGACTACACCAAGGGGCCGAGCTATCAGCACTCCAATCTTGTGATTCAGGCGGCCGAACAAGGCGACGGCGTTGCGTTGGCCCGGAGCGTATTGGCGCAGGACGCTCTTGCCGCCGGGCGACTGGTCAGGCCCTTCAATTTCGCGTTGCCGATCGAATACGCCTACTACATCGTCTGCCCGCACGCACATCTGCAGCGTCCCAAGGCAAAAGCTTTCCGGTCCTGGCTGATTGAAGAAGCCAGATCGTTTGAAACGGGTCTCCCGGAAATCCAGAACGACGCGGCAAACGTATCCCGTCCATGACTCGACGTCCCAGTTTACCCCTGCCCCGGCTTGTTGCCTATGCCCTGCCCGCTGTGCCGCTGGCAGCGCTGACATTGCCGCTCTATTCCTTCATTCCGATTTTCTATGCGGAGAGCCTTGGCCTTTCGTTGGCTGCGATTGGCGTGACTCTGTTCTATGTGCGGGTGTTTGACGCCTTCAATGATCCGCTGTTCGGATGGCTTTCGGATCGGTTTCGTCCCGCCTTTGGCCGCAGGCGCATTTGGTTTGCGGTATCCGTGCCGGTCGTCATGCTCGGCGTATGGAAGCTGTTCTGGCCACCAGTGGACGCAGGTGTAGGCTATGTCGGGCTTTGGACCCTTGTTCTTTCAGTCGGATATACCGGTGCGATCCTGCCGTTCACGGCCTGGGGAGCCGAGCTTGAGACCAGCTATATCGGCCGGTCGCGTGTCTCGGCCATGCGAGAGGGGCTCACGCTGGTGGGCACACTAATCGCGATTTCCGTACCCTTCGCAATCGGCTGGCAGGACCCCGGCTCGGTTCATGGGTTTGCCGTTCTGGCGATCATCATCGTGATGGCCCTTCCGCTCTTTGCAACGATCACCCTGTTGACGGTTCCTGAGCCACAGGAACACAGCCGCAGTATCGTCTCCTTGCGGGAGGGACTGGGTCACATCAGGAAAAACCAACCTTTTCTGCGGCTTATTCGCGCTTTCTTCCTCAACGGTTTCGGAAATTCCATAGCCGCAACACTTTTTCTGCTCTATTGCGCTCAAAGGCTGCAGCTGGAAGAGCTGCGAGGCGCCTTCATCTTCATTTATTTCCTCTGCGGCATTGCCGGCGTTCCATTCTGGACCTGGCTGGCAGGTAAGACCTCAAAGCACCGTGCCTGGTGTCTGGCCATGATCTTCGCGGCCTTTGTTTTCGCCCCCACGCCCTTTCTGCCGGAGGGCTCGGTATATGCGTTTGGTGCAGTCTGTGTTTTGTCCGGCCTGGCATTGGGAGCCGACCTTGCCCTGCCCGCGGCCATTCAGGCAGATGTAATTGACATCGACACGGCCAGCTCGGGAGAGCAGCGCTCGGGAGTCTACTTTGCCCTTTGGGGACTCGTCACCAAGATGTCTCTTGCACTTACGGTCGTTGCTGTCCTCCCGCTTCTGGAGTGGTACGGCTTCTCCGCAAACAGGGAGGTACCGTCTACGGAGGCCGGTATCACGCTGCTTGGCTTCATCTATGGTTGGGGACCCATAGCGCTGAAAATGCCGGCCGTTGCCATGATGTGGCACTTTCCGGTCGGCAGCGATGATGTCGTTGATTTGCGGTCGAGAATCGAGGTTGCCGGCGCGGCAGAATAAACGTTCTCCGGCTATGAAATTATCGGCAAGCTCATTCCTTGCGACACGCCGTGTGCGCGAGTAGGTTCTGGCGACAAAGAGTGCATTGCAGGCCTTCCATGACCATTCACCAAAACGTAATTTCCGCCATCGGCAACACGCCGCTGATCCGCCTGAACAAGATTTCTGACCAGACGGGCTGTGAGATCCTCGGCAAGGCAGAGTTCCTGAACCCGGGTCAGAGCGTCAAAGACAGAGCCGCATTATCGATCATTCGTGACGCAGAGAAAAAAGGGCTGATCAAACCCGGAGGCATCATCGTCGAAGGAACTGCAGGCAACACAGGGATTGGCCTTGCCATGGTTGGAAATGCCCTGGGCTATCGCAGTGTGATCGTTATCCCCGAAACCCAAAGCCAGGAGAAGAAAGACGCCATACGAGCCTTTGGCGCAGAACTGATCGAAGTCCCGGCGAAACCCTACCGCAACCCCAACAACTTCGTCAGACTCTCCGGTCGCCTGGCGGAACAATTGTCCAGGTCGCACACCCAAGGCGCTATCTGGGCTAATCAGTTTGACAATGTGGCCAACCGGCAGGCCCACATTGAGACGACCGGACCTGAAATCTGGGAACAAACCGGCGGCAAAGTGGATGGATTTGTCTGTGCTTGCGGATCAGGCGGCACGCTGGCCGGCGTCGCCATGGCTCTGCGCGAACGCAATGCCGGCATTAAGATTGGTCTCGCCGACCCTGGCGGCGCCTCACTCTATAACTATTTCGCCCATGGCGAACTGAAGGCGGAGGGCACATCGATCTCGGAAGGCATCGGCCAAATCCGCATCACCGCTAACCTGGAGGGGCTTGAAGTCGATTTTCCCTACATGATTCCGGACGAGGAAGCCCTGCCCTATGTCTTCGATCTGATGGAGCATGAGGGTCTGGTGCTCGGCGGCTCCTCGGGCATAAACATAGCCGGGGCGGTGCGCCTGGCCAGCGAGCTGGGACCCGGGCACACGATTGTAACAATTCTCTGCGACTATGGGACGCGCTATCAAGCGAAGCTGTTCAATCCGGAATTCCTACGCTCTAAAGATCTGCCTGTCCCGGATTGGATGGAACGCAAAACAGACTTCGAAATTCCGTTTGAAGAGGTAGCGGAGTGACAAAGCACCTGTTCACCGAGGACGCCTATCTGTCAACGGCCGAGGCGCAGGTCAGGGCCATCAACGATCTTCGCGGTATTGTTTTGGATCAGACCAATTTCTATGCCACGAGCGGCGGTCAACCCGGAGACTGCGGCACTCTGGAACGGCAAGACGGTTCGCTGATCAGGATTGCCACCACGGTTTACGAACAGGGCAGCAAGGAAACGATAGTCCACGTTCCGGATGAGGGTCAGGAGCTGCCCTCAATAGGCGAGAGACTCACACTCCACATTGACTGGGAACGTCGTTACAATCTGATGCGCATGCATACCGCCTGCCATCTCCTTTCAGTTGTTTGTCCCCTGCCAATCACGGGCGCGGCAGTATCCGAGACCGACAGCCGAATTGATTTCGACATGACCGAGGCGGCAGATAAAGGCGAAGTCACGGTCAAGCTCAAAGAACTCGTTGACGCTAACCATCCAATTTTCACGCGCTGGATCACAGAAGATGAACTGGATGCAAATCCCGATTTGGTGCGATCCAAGAACGTCAAACCACCGCGCGGGGTCGGGCGCATTCGACTGGTGTGCATCGGCGATGACGCCTTTGTCGACAGCCAGCCGTGTGGCGGAACTCATGTGAGTGAAACGGCAGAGGTCGGAGAAATTCATATCGGCAAGATCGAGAAAAAGGGTCGCGAAAACCGCCGGATGCGCATACGGTTTGGGCCACTACCGCAATAGGGTGAGATCATGAATCCATATCTGGTCGACACAGACTGGCTTTTTGCGCATCTCGACGACCCTGACGTCTCAATCGTAGATGGCTCCTGGTACCTGCCGACCATGCTGATCGATGGTGTACCGCGCAGCGGACCTGCCGAATTCGATCACCATCACATCCCCGGCGCGGTTTATTTCAACATCGATGATATTGTCGAGACTGGTTCGACATTGCCCCACACACTCGCCTCGCCGGAAACATTCGGGCCTCTGGTCGGCGCGCTGGGCATTTCTCACAACGATACAATCGTCGTTTATGACGGAATGGGCTTGTTTTCTGCCCCGCGAGTCTGGTGGAACTTTCGTGTGATGGGGGCAACAAAGGTTGTCATTCTGGATGGCGGCATGCCCAAATGGCTGGAAGATCGCCTGCCGATCGAAAGCGGAACCGCTCCGATCTACCCCAAGCTTTTCGAGGCGCGGTTTGATAAGAGCAAAGTCGTCTCCCTCGACGGAATGCGTATTCTGGTGGAAAAAGGCGACATGCAAGTGGCAGATGCGAGACCTGCCGGACGTTTCTCCGGCGTTGAACCAGAGCCTCGTCCCGGAATTCGTCCTGGTCACATGCCGGGCGCAAACAATGTGCCCTTCAGCAGCCTCACCCAAAACGGAAAACTGCTGTCATCTGGAGAACTTGAAGAGGTGTTCGCGAAGTCGGGGATCGATCTCAAACAACCTATTGCCACAACGTGCGGTTCAGGCGTTACAGCAGCAGCCCTTTCGCTGGCGCTCGAGACCATCGGACACACAAATCATGTCCTTTACGACGGCTCCTGGGCGGAATGGGGCGGTCGCTCCGACACCGATGTGGTGACAGACAGCTAGCGCATTCAAGCTGACCTGGGAGACTCCGGGAACGGGCTATCTGCCGGATTCTGCTTCCCTTTGAAAGGCGAGACGGGTGCGCACCTGCACGGATGCTTTCCGGTCCGCCCTTTGATACAGATCTATGACATCCTGATTGATCATGCGGAAACAACCGCTGGACGCTGCCTTACCGATGGAGAATGGTTTGTCAGTTCCGTGAATCCGGTAGAGCGTGTCTTTGCCGTTCTTGAACAGATAAAGCGCGCGTGCGCCCAATGGATTGGCAGGACTGCCCTTCAGTCCGTCGGCGTATTTCTTCAGTTCCGGCTTGCGGGCAATCATCTCAGCGGGCGGCGTCCACGTTGGCCACTTAGTCTTCCACTGGACAACGGAGTTACCGGTCCAACCAAATCCTTCCTTGCCAACGGCAATGCCGTAGCGAATCGCCATGCCATTGGGTTGAACGAGGTAGAGAAATTTTTTGCCTGCATCGACAACAATGGTGCCAGGCGTTTCCGGTCCATAGTAACGAACCTGCTGGCGCAGATGACGCGGGTTCATCTTGGAATAATTGAATGCAGGAATGCTGATCCCATCATCCACACGGCCGGCATAGATAGAGGCATAGTCAAATTGCTGCGGCTGCGGCCGCGATCCAACAGCCCGGTCGCGCGCCCTGAAAGAGGCGTAGTCCGATTGCCCGCGATACAACTCAGCTGTTTGTGGTGGCAATGAAAGCGCCGACGGATATCCGGTGGTAAGGGCACTGGAGGTTGTACAGGCTGCCAGGAGCAAGGGCGCACTGGCAATTGATAGGGCGGTGACAATCCGCCGAACTGGCTCTGAAAATTGTCTGATCGTTGTAAACATAGTCTCGGACCCCCGTGCTGCTTCCTGATTTCAGCCTGTGACGGCAAATTAGTCAAATCCCTCCCACGCCTATGTGACTTATCGCACATGCAAGTATGCACTGAAATGACAAGGGCCGCGCCGGATTGTTCCGGCGCGGCCCGCAATTGTCTTCAACATCGCCGCTGGTTATTCCGCAGCTTCACCTTCCGTGAGGTCGGCGATCATGGCTGCTTCCTGCTCTTCCACTTTGCGCTGCTCATCGATGATGAGATCATCGCGAGAGTTGGCAATGCGGCGCACCTGGTTCATCACACCACCGGTACCGGCCGGAATAAGCCGGCCCACGATGACGTTTTCCTTCAGGCCCTCCAAGGTGTCCGACTTACCGGCCACCGCAGCCTCCGTCAGCACTCGGGTGGTCTCCTGGAAGGAAGCCGCCGAGATGAACGAACGCGTTTGCAGGCTGGCTTTGGTGATGCCCAGAAGAATTGGGTCCCCGGTCGCCGGCGCGCGTTTTTCATCCGCAAGACGCTCGTTCATGATGTCGAGCTCAATGCGATCCATCTGCTCGCCGCGCACAAGACCGGATTCACCTGGATCGGTGATTTCAATCTTCTGAAGCATCTGACGGACGATCACCTCGATGTGCTTATCGTTGATCCCAACGCCCTGCAGGCGGTAGACCTCCTGCACCTCGTCAACGAGGTAAGACGCCAGAGCTTCAACCCCCTTAATCGCCAAAATGTCGTGCGGTGCCGGATTGCCATCGAGAATGTAGTCACCCTTTTCGATGGGATCACCATCCTGATGGTGGAACGGCTTGCCCTTCGGAATCAGGTACTCGGCAGGCTCGGTTTCGGTGTCGTGAGGCTCGATGTGGATGCGACGCTTGTTTTTGTAGTCGCGGCCAAAACGTACCGTGCCATCGATTTCGGCGATGACAGCGCAGTCCTTGGGACGGCGCGCTTCAAACAACTCCGCCACGCGTGGCAGACCACCCGTGATGTCCTTCGTTTTAGCACTTTCCAGCGGCACACGTGCCAGCACATCGCCGGCCTTTACTTCCGCACCCGGCTCTACAGAAAGAATGGCGTCCACTGAGAGCATATAGTTAGCTTCACCGCCTTGCTCTGTTTTCAGCACTTCGCCTTTCTTGTCCTTGATCACCATGCCCGGCTTCAGATCGGCCCCGCGTGGATTGGAGCGCCAATCGATCACCATACGCTTGGTGATACCAGTGTTTTCATCAGCATTTTCCTGAACAGAAACACCGTCGATCAGGTCTTCGAACTCTACAATGCCGCTCACTGGAGTAAGAACGGGACGGGTATAAGGGTCCCATTCTGCAATCCGCTCGCCTTGCTTGATCTTGTCACCGTCATCGACATGCAGCCGTGAGCCATAGGTAACACGGTGTACGGATAGTTCCTGTCCCTGCTCGTCGAGGATCGTCACGGCCATGTTTCGGCCCATGGCAATCAGACGGCCGCCAGAGTCGCGCACAACGTTGCGGTTGCGGATTTTCACTTCACCTTCGTACGAAGCTTCAATGAAAGAACTGTCCACGACCTGAGCCGTACCGCCAATGTGGAACGTGCGCATCGTCAGCTGAGTACCCGGTTCGCCAATGGACTGAGCAGCGATCACGCCGACCGCCTCACCCATGTTAACAGGCGTGCCACGTGCCAGATCGCGGCCGTAGCAGGTACCGCAAATGCCGGTTCGAGTTTCACATGTCAGGGCAGAGCGGATTTTGACCTGCTGAATGCCGGATTCCTCGATGGCACTTGCGTCGGTTTCCTCAATCGACTGACCCGCAGCCACAAGCACCTCGCCAGAATCCGGGTGAAGCACGTCTTCTGCCGCGGCGCGACCAACAATACGCTGACCGAGGGAAGCGACCATCTGACCAGCGTCAACGATGGCCTGCATTGTGAGACCATTTGTGGTGCCACAATCCGTTTCATTGATGATGCAGTCTTGCGCAACATCAACCAGGCGACGTGTCAGATAGCCGGAGTTAGCCGTTTTCAGTGCAGTATCGGCCAATCCCTTACGGGCTCCGTGGGTGGAGTTAAAATACTCCATCACGGAAAGGCCTTCCTTAAAGTTCGAAATGATCGGCGTCTCGATGATCTCTCCCGAGGGCTTGGTCATCAGACCGCGCATTCCTGCCAGCTGTTTCATCTGCGCCGGCGAACCACGCGCCCCGGACCGGGACATCATATAGACAGAGTTCATCTGCATCTGGCGACCTTCGTCGTTGAACTTGGTCTCCTGCAATCCCTTCATCATTTCATCGGCGACTTTGTCTCCGCATTTGGCCCAGGCGTCGACAACTTTGTTGTATTTTTCGCCCTGAGTGATCAAACCATTGTTGTACTGTTGCTCGAACTCTTTGGCCAAAGCCTCTGTTTCACTGACAAGTTTCTCCTTTGTCGGCGGGATGACCATATCGTCTTTACCAAACGAAATGCCAGCCTTACAGGCATGCGTGAAGCCAAGCTTCATGACCTGGTCAGCGAAGATCACCGTGTCCTTCTGACCACAATTCCGGTACACTTTGTCGATCATCGCAGAGATGTTTTTCTTGGTCATCTCCTGATTTACGATATCGAACCCAACGCCCGGACGACGCGGCAGCAGTTCCGCCAGCAACATGCGACCCGGTGTGGTCTCGTGAATTTCAGAAGTCGGATTGCCCTCTGAATCAACAGATCTGAAGCGTCCTTTGATCTTGGTGTGCAGCGTCACAACGCCGTTCTCGAGCGCATGATGCAATTCACCCATATCGGCAAAAGCCATGCCTTCGCCCGGCTCGTTTTCAGCGATGATCGAGAGGTAGTAGAGGCCGAGAACAATGTCCTGCGATGGTACGATGATCGGCTGACCATTGGCCGGATGCAGGATGTTGTTAGTGGACATCATCAACACACGGGCTTCCAGCTGAGCCTCAAGCGACAGCGGCACGTGAACAGCCATCTGATCGCCATCGAAGTCAGCGTTGAACGCTGCACAAACGAGTGGATGCAGATGGATGGCCTTGCCCTCGATCAGAACCGGCTCGAAAGCCTGGATGCCGAGGCGGTGGAGCGTTGGAGCGCGGTTCAGCAGAACCGGATGCTCGCGAATAACCTCATCCAGGATATCCCAGACCTCAGGCTTTTCCTTCTCTACCAGTTTCTTGGCCTGTTTAACGGTTGACGAATACCCCTTGGCGTCGAGGCGCGCATAAATAAAAGGCTTGAACAGCTCAAGCGCCATTTTCTTTGGCAGACCACACTGGTGCAACTTCAGTTCAGGACCAACCACGATCACCGAGCGGCCGGAATAGTCCACACGCTTGCCGAGAAGGTTCTGACGGAAACGCCCCTGCTTGCCTTTCAGCATGTCTGAGAGCGACTTCAGCGGACGTTTGTTAGCACCTGTTATGGTGCGACCGCGGCGACCATTGTCGAACAGCGCATCAACAGATTCCTGCAGCATCCGCTTTTCGTTGCGCACAATGATATCAGGCGCCCGCAGCTCGATGAGGCGCTTCAGGCGGTTGTTTCTGTTAATGACGCGCCGATAGAGATCGTTCAGGTCAGAAGTCGCAAAGCGGCCACCATCGAGAGGAACAAGCGGGCGAAGATCCGGTGGTATCACCGGAATGGTCTTCATGATCATCCATTCCGGACGGTTGCCGGAATCAAGGAATGCCTCTGCTGTTTTCAACCGCTTGGAAAGCTTCTTGTATTTGAGCTCGGACGTGGTTGTCGCAATGTCCTCACGCAGCGTGTTGACGAGCTTCTCCAGATCGATGCTGGACAGCATTTCATGAATTGCTTCGGCGCCGATCATGGCGGTAAAGGCGTCGTCGCCGTATTCCTCCAGAGCAATCATGTGCTCTTCTTCCGTCAGCAGCTGGAATTCCTGCAGTGGTGACAGACCCGGTTCGATGACAACAAAGTTCTCGAAGTAGAGAACACGTTCAAGATCCTTCAACGTCATATCGAGCAGCAGACCGATACGCGAAGGCAGCGATTTCAGGAACCAAATGTGTGCAACGGGTGAAGCGAGGTCAATATGGCCCATACGCTCGCGCCGAACACGGGAAAGCGTGACTTCAACACCGCATTTTTCACAGATGATGCCCTTGTACTTCATCCGCTTGTACTTGCCGCAAAGGCATTCGTAATCCTTGATCGGACCAAAGATGCGCGCACAGAACAGTCCGTCACGCTCTGGCTTGAACGTCCGGTAGTTGATGGTTTCGGGCTTCTTGATTTCACCGAATGACCAGGAGAGAATTTTTTCAGGAGACGCAATCGAGATCCGGATGGAGTCGAACGATTGTGCCTGTACCTGCGGGTTGAAGAGATTCATGACCTCATGGTTCATGTGATGTTCTCCTTTGGGCTTTCACCCTTTGTGGCTGTTGCCGTGATCAGCGGCGAGCCTAAAAAACGAGTTTTACGCAAACTGGACGGGCGCGCTGCAACTTGAGCGCGCCCCTGGTAACTTATTCAGCGGCATCCGGAAGGTCGTATTCCTCGTCCGTCTCGTCCTCGATAACCAGTTTGGTGTCTTCGAGTTCGACCGACAGACCAAGTGAACGCATTTCCTTGACAAGGACGTTGAACGATTCCGGAATTCCGGACTCAAACGTGTCGTCGCCCCGCACGATGCTCTCATAGACCTTGGTGCGCCCCGCCACGTCATCCGACTTGACGGTGAGCATTTCCTGCAGCGTGTAGGCAGCACCGTAGGCTTCCAGGGCCCAGACTTCCATTTCCCCAAAACGCTGCCCGCCAAACTGCGCCTTGCCGCCCAGCGGCTGCTGGGTAACCAGGGAATAGGGTCCGATCGAGCGGGCGTGGATCTTGTCGTCCACCAGGTGATGGAGCTTGAGCATGTAGATATAGCCCATCGTCACCGGACGGTCGAAAGCTTCGCCGGTTCGCCCATCATAAAGGGTCGATTGCCCGGAACCGTCCAGACCAGCCTGTTCCAGCATCTGAACCACGTCCGGCTCGTGCGCACCATCGAAGACCGGTGTCGCAATGCGGATGCCGGTTTTCAGCTGATCGGCAAGGCGCACAACAGACTCATCGTCATAGTTACGCACCGGCTCATTGCGGTCATTGTCCGGATAGACATCTTCGAGCTCATTGCGAAGCGGTTTGATATCGCCGGACTGCTCGTAGGCTTCCATCAGATCACCAATCTTCTGGCCCATGCCGGCACAGGCCCAACCCAGATGGGTCTCGAGGATCTGGCCGACGTTCATCCGCGAGGGGACGCCCAGCGGGTTCAACACGATGTCGGCATGCGTTCCGTTTTCAAGAAACGGCATGTCTTCGATCGGCAGAATACGTGACACAACACCTTTGTTACCGTGACGGCCAGCCATTTTATCGCCTGGCTGAAGCTTGCGCTTGATGGCAACAAAGACCTTGACCATCTTCATGACGCCCGGTGGCAATTCGTCGCCACGCTGCAGCTTCTCAACCTTATCCATGAAGCGGCCCTGCAGCATCTCCTTGGACTCGTCGTACTGCTTCTGGAGAGCCTCAATCTGGCCCTGCAGTTTCTCGTTGTCGACTGCAAACTGCCACCACTGGCTGCGGGGATATTCTTCCATCGCATCAGCGTTCAGCTTTGTGCCTTTCTTAAAGCCTTTCGGGCCGGCAACAGCTTCCTTGCCACTCAGCATGTCGACCAGACGGCCATAGACGTTCCGGTCCAGAATGGCCTGCTCGTCGTCCCGGTCTTTCGCGAGCGTTTCAATTTCCTCACGCTCAATAGCCATCGCACGTTCGTCTTTTTCGATACCGTGACGGTTGAACACACGCACTTCGACAACCGTACCAAAGGCACCGGGGCTCATGCGCAGTGAGGTATCGCGGACGTCGGACGCCTTTTCTCCGAAAATGGCACGCAGAAGTTTTTCTTCCGGTGTCATTGGGCTTTCGCCTTTGGGAGTGATCTTGCCGACGAGAATATCGCCAGGCCCGACTTCAGCGCCGATATAGGTGATACCGGCTTCATCGAGGTTCTTCAGCGCCTCTTCCGAAACATTTGGAATATCGCGTGTTATCTCTTCTGGACCAAGCTTGGTGTCACGGGCCATCACCTCGAACTCTTCAAGGTGAATTGAGGTAAACACATCATCACGCACGATGCGCTCGGACAACAGAATGGAATCCTCGAAATTGTATCCATTCCAGGGCATGAACGCGACAAGCACGTTGCGGCCAAGAGCCAGATCCCCAAGATCGGTCGAAGGACCGTCAGCAATAATATCCCCCTGGTTGAGAATATCACCAACCTTCACCAGCGGACGCTGGTTGATACAGGTCGACTGGTTGGAACGCTGAAACTTTTGCAGGCGATAGATATCGACGCCTGGCTTGGCAGGATCGAGATCTTCGGTGGCGCGGACAACAATACGCGTCGCATCAACCTGATCGACAACACCAGCACGCCGTGCACCGATTGCAGCACCGGAGTCGCGTGCCACAATGCTTTCCATGCCGGTCCCGACAAAAGGAGCTTCAGCACGCACCAATGGTACGGCCTGACGCATCATGTTCGATCCCATAAGCGCGCGGTTGGCGTCATCGTTCTCGAGGAACGGAATGAGCGCTGCTGCAACCGAGACCAGCTGCTTGGGCGAAACATCCATCAAGTCAACGTCACTCGACGGCATCATATGAACATCGCCGGTCTGACGGCAGATGACAAATTCGTTGACGAACTTGTTGTTCTTGTCGAGCTCGGCATTCGCCTGGGCCACTGTGTATTTGGCCTCTTCCATGGCTGAAAGATAGACCACGTCATTCGTGACCTTGCCGTTTTCGACCTTACGATAAGGGCTTTCAATAAACCCGTATTTGTTGATGCGGGCAAAAGTTGCCAACGAGTTGATCAGACCAATGTTCGGGCCTTCCGGCGTTTCAATCGGACAGATACGGCCGTAGTGAGTCGGATGCACGTCGCGCACCTCAAATCCCGCACGCTCGCGGGTCAGACCACCTGGCCCAAGCGCCGACAGCCGACGCTTGTGGGTAATTTCCGACAACGGGTTTGTCTGGTCCATAAACTGCGACAATTGCGAGGATCCGAAGAATTCCCGCACCGCCGCGGCAGCGGGCTTGGCATTGATCAAGTCCTGCGGCATGACGGTATCGATTTCGATAGACGACATCCGCTCCTTGATGGCACGCTCCATGCGCAGCAGGCCAACGCGATATTGGTTTTCCATCAACTCGCCAACAGAACGCACCCGGCGGTTGCCCAGGTTATCGATGTCGTCGATGTCACCTTTTTGATCGCGCAGCTCAACCAGTGTCTTGACGACAGCAAGAATGTCCTCTTTGCGCAGAACACGCACAGTATCTTCAGCGTCGAGATCAAGGCGCATGTTCATTTTCACGCGGCCAACGGCTGACAGATCGTAGCGTTCGCGGTCGAAGAACAGCGACTGGAACATGGCTTCTGCCGTTTCCAGTGTTGGCGGCTCACCTGGACGCATAACACGGTAAATGTCGAACAAGGCGTCCTGACGCGACTGATTTTTGTCAGCGGCAAGAGTGTTGCGGATGTAAGCCCCGATGTTGACATGGTCGATATCGAGCACGTCGATGGACTTGTGCCCCATATCGAGCAACTCAACGAGCGACCCGGAAGCCTCTCCGGTTTTCTCATCCACTTCGTAGGTCAGCTCATCGCCGGCCTCAAAGTAAATTTCGCCGGTTTCCATGTTGACGATGTCGTCAGCAAGATAACGACCATGAATATCCTCGACCGGAATCCGAATGGTTTTTACCTTGCCATCCAGATCTTTGAGCGTCCGGGCAGTAACCTTTTTGCCCGCAGCGATCACAACCTTTCCGGTATCGGCACTGACAACGTCTTCGAGTGGCTTGGTGCCCTTGAAGCGCTCGCCATCGAACGGCATCCGCCAGCCCTTCTTGCCGTCGTGCTCAATTGTCACGCGGTCGTAGAAGTGGTTGAGAATCTCTTCATTGTCGAGGCCAAGTGCCATGAGCAATGACGTTGCCGGAATCTTGCGGCGACGGTCGATACGCGCGTAGACAATGTCCTTGGCGTCGAATTCGATGTCGAGCCAGGAACCGCGATACGGGATGACGCGAGAAGCGAACAGAAGTTTGCCCGAGGAATGGGTTTTTCCCTTGTCGTGATCGAAGAACACGCCGGGCGAACGGTGCATTTGCGAGACGATGACTCGCTCGGTGCCGTTAATCACGAAGGTGCCATTGCCAGTCATGAGCGGCATGTCGCCCATGTAGACTTCCTGCTCTTTGATATCCTTGACTGATTTCGCACCCGTATCTTCGTCGATATCAAATACGATAAGGCGCAGCGTTACTTTCAGCGGCGCTGAAAATGTCATATCGCGCTGACGGCACTCTTCGGTGTCGTATTTCGGCGGCTCGAAATCATAGCGCACAAAATCCAACTGGGCTCCGCCCGTGAAATCCTTGATTGGAAACACTGAATTGAAAACCGCCTGAAGACCCTCGTCGCCGCGGCCGCCTTCTGGTTCATCAACCATCAGGAATGCGTCATACGACGACATTTGAACCTCGATAAGGTTCGGCATCTCGGTTACTTCAGTGATATTGCCGTACACTTTGCGAACGCGCTTGCGTCCGTTGAAAACATGAGCTTTCGAAGCCATGGATTTTCCTCATTTTTCGGCTGAACGGACGTGTTCAGCACACAAAAAATCAGCCCACCCGCTTCGCCTTTTCTTTTTCAAAAAGCCCGAAGCGCGAACGCTGAATATGATCTGTTGATTTCAGACAAGTCGCCAAAAAGCCCAATTCATCCGGACTTTCAGGACACCCGCCAGTCAACAGGCTGGAAATGAAAAGCCGCCATACGACTCAATTATGGCGACATTCCTCATCTTGTTTCGAAACAATGTGTTCCGAATATGTCAAACAACACCCGCCTCCGGTCTACGACAACCGAAATGCGGAAGCCGGGAACCAGCCCCGGCCCGCGCAGGACACACGGCGCCGTGCTTGACGGCGCCGGTCTCCTTATTTCAGTTCGACAGAAGCACCTGCTTCTTCGAGCTGTTTTTTCAG
>CALIOE010000040.1 GCA_938044775.1 uncultured Rhizobiaceae group bacterium | reverse complement strand
GCTGGAGATCATCGCGCTGAAAGCGCTGGCGGTGCTCATTCTTGGAGGGTTTACTTCCATTCCAGGAGCCATTGTTGGGGGGCTCATCATCGGCATTGGAGAGAAACTGGCCGAAGTCTATTGGGGCGGTCTGGTTGGTGGTGGCATCGAGGCCTGGTTTGCCTATGTGCTGGCACTGATCTTCCTGCTGTTCCGGCCGCAGGGCCTGTTCGGCGAGAAGATCATCGAACGGGTATAGGGTAATGAAAGTGATGGGAAAATTGCCATTGCGGCCCGGCATAACGTTTATGATCAGCGGGGCAGGGAGCACCGTCGTGATGTCTGAACAGGAAACCGGTTTCAGTGCGGCTTGCACCGGTCAGCTCAATGCCTCGCACAACGGCGGTGGAATGGAGTTCGGGCTCGGCTGATGGCTGTAACCACCCTCACAAAGCTTGGCACATGGGGCAGCATTTTTGGGCGTCGCTCCAAAAAGGTGAAAGCCATTGCCGACGACCTGCGGGCACTTGTTGTCGGGCTGCACCCCGACACCGTCGAAGTGCCACGCAAGGGCGACAAGGCGGTCGCATTCGGGTTCGGCGAGAAGAAGATGAGTCAGAGTTACTGCTATCTCATGCCGCATACCGACCGGGTCAATCTGGGCTTTTGGTGGGGGGCAATGCTGGACGATCCTAACGGCCTGATGGAAGGCAAGGGAAAGAAATTGCGGCATGTAAAGATCTACGATCAGGCCACGGCACGCAGTGCAAAAATTGCGCAATTGGTGCACTTGTCAATCGAGGAACGCAGGGCCGGGCTGGCCCGGGACAAGAGCGGGGCCAAAGCGGCCCGCAAGAAACGGCCATCGCGGATGGAGGTGGCGCGATGAGCGAAGAAGCCGGACCAAAGGGCATCGACGGCTGGCGGTCGCTGCCGACTACCGGGTTGCTGTGCAAGACAGGGGCCTCATTCTACAAATCATACATTGCCGGTCAGGAGCTTGCGGGCGCCGACCTGCCATCGATCTGGATTGCCTGTTTCCGTATATCCAGGCGCGTCGCCAATATGTGCGGCGAAGGCCGCAACCTCCAACCGAAAACCGCAGAGGTCTTTTCCTGATGTTTTACCGTGAAGCCGGACAGTTCAAGACCAACTACAAGGATGACCAGGCGATGTTTCCGATCCTGCAGGATCGCATCGGCATGTTGTTCATTCTGGTGATTGCCTTTGGCATCATCCCGGCCTTTGCCAACACCCTGGTCTTCAACTCGATTATGATCCCGTTTCTGATCTGGTCGCTGGCGGCGATCGGGCTGAACATCCTGACCGGCTATTGCGGGCAGTTGTCGCTTGGAACCGGGGCCTTCATGGGTGTCGGTGCCTATTCCTGTTACAAACTGACGACGATTTTTCCTGAGGTGAACATCATCGTTCACTTCTTTCTTTCGGGCTTTTTTGCCGCGGCGATCGGGGTTGCCTTCGGCCTGCCGTCGCTACGCATCAAGGGGCTCTATCTCGCCATAACCACGCTGGCCGCGCAGTTCTTTCTGGAATGGTGCTTCATCCGCATTCCATGGCTGTACAATTACAACGATTCCGGGGCGATCGATTCGACAACGCGTTCCCTGTTCGGGGTGACGATTGCGGGCGCCTCAGCCGAACCGATGGTGCGCTATTATGTGGTGCTGTGCATCGTAATTTTCCTGGCCTGGATTGCATCCAATGTCATTCGCGGCCGCATTGGACGGTCCTGGATGATGATCCGCGATATGGACATTGCCGCCGAGCTCATGGGCATCAAGCCGCTTCATGCCAAGCTCTCGGCCTTTGCCATGTCGTCCTTTTACTGCGGTGTGGCCGGATCGCTGATGGTCTTCATGTGGCTCGGGTCCGCCGAGGTGGAGAGTTTCGACATCAACAAGTCGTTCCTCGTCCTCTTCATGGTCATCATCGGCGGTCTCGGCAGCATCAAGGGCTGTTTCATGGGCGCCTTTTTCATCTTTGTGCTGCCGATCATGATGCGGGCCCTGCCTGGCTATCTTGGCCTCGACGTCGGCGCCGCAACGATGGAACACGTCACCGCTATGTTTATCGGGGCACTCATCATATTCTTCCTGATCGTTGAGCCGCACGGCTTCGCCCGGCTTTGGGGTATCGGCAAGGAAAAACTGCGCAACTGGCCGTTTCCATACGGTTGATGCTAGCATACCTGGATCGCCCAATGCGGGCGAAACGGTCATGGGAGGACGGTCCGGAACCGCGTCCGACCAATTAAAACAAAGGTTTCACCCGGCACCGGGAGCGTGTCGTAAACTGGAGGAAAACATGAAACTGAAATCACTCATATTTGGCGTCGCTGCAACAGCTGTGGCCGCGTCGGGGACCTGGGTCTCCGCCCAGGCGGAAGAGCTGTATGTCCCCAACCTGAGCTATCGCACCGGCCCGTTTGCCGGTGGGGGTATTCCGATTGCTAATGGATTCAACGATTACTTCACAATGCTCAACGAGCGCGATGGCGGCATTGGCGGCATCAAAGTGAAGGTTGAGGAATGCGAGACCGGCTACAATGCCCAAAAAGGTGTGGAGTGCTATGAGGCCACTAAGGGCAATGGCGCGCTGGTCTATAACCCTTACTCAACCGGCATCACCCTGCAGCTGATCCCAAAGGCTCCGGAAGATAAAATTCCGGTCTTGTCTATGGGCTATGGTCTTTCGGCGGCCGCTATCGGCGAAAGCTTCCCCTACACTTTCAACTACCCGACTTCCTATTGGAGTCAGATGTCCTCGATCCTGAAATATATCGACGCCAATGGTGGCCTGAAGGATAAGAAAATCGGCTTCATCTATCTTGATGTGGGTTACGGCAAGGAGCCAATTCCGTTGCTTGAAAAGCTGGCTCCAGAGCTCGGTTTCAAGTGGGTTGGATTTCCCGTTGGTGTGAAGGAAATGCAGAACCAGTCATCACAATGGCTGAACGTGCGCAAAGAAAAGCCAGACTGGATGATCATGTGGGGCTGGGGCGCGATGAACGCCACAGCTGTTAAGGAAGCCGCCAAGATTCGCTTCCCGATGGACAAGTTCATTGGCAATTGGTGGGCGGGTGCTCACGCAGACCTCGACCCGGTCGGCAGCACGGGTAAAGGATACCTCGCGGCCAATTTCTCGGGTGTCGGCGCAGATTTCCCTGCGCTTCAGGATATCAAGAAATATGTTGTCGATGCAGGCAAAAGCCAGGTCGATCCGGAAAAGATTGGCGACGTGCTCTACAATCGCGGCCTTTTCAATGCTGTGATCATCGCCGAGGCGATCAAGGCTGCGCAGGAGAAATCAGGCAAGAAGGCCATCACCGGTGAGGATATGCGCGATGGTCTGGAACTGTTCGATCTTTCCGACGCACGTCTCAAGGAGCTCGGGCTGGAAGGATTTACCGGCGCCATTAAAGGTTCCTGTAAGGACCATGAAGGCGCAGGAGCTGTCTTCATTCAGCAGTGGACCGGCGACAACTGGGAACGGGTTTCCGACCTTATTCCTCCGATGACTGACGTGGTTCGTCCGCTCCTGGAAGAAGCGGCCGCCAAGTTCAAGTCTGACAAGCCAGAGTGGAAAACCCAGACCTGTGGCTGATTACTGAGCAAACTCGACGGGCTGGAAGAAATTCCAGCCCGTTTCTTGTCCTGTACGAAACGAGATTTTCATGAGCACTGCAGAAGCGACCGACCCGGCTGAGACGATCCTTGAGGTGAACAATATCGAGGTGATCTACGACCACGTCATTCTTGTTCTGAAGGGTGTGTCGCTCACCGTCCCGCGTGGCGGAATTGTCGCCATTCTCGGAGCCAACGGGGCGGGCAAAACAACGACGTTGAAAGCGATTTCCAACCTGTTGGGCGCCGAGCGCGGTGACGTCACCAAGGGCAATATCATTTTCAAGGGTGAGGAAGTTCAGTCGCTCACGCCAAACGACCTGGTGCGGCGGGGCTGTATTCAGGTCATGGAAGGCCGACACTGTTTCGGGCACCTCACTGTTGAGGAAAACCTCCTGACCGGAGCCTTCACCCGCAGAGACAGCAGCAAGATCAAAGACGATCTTGAGCTCGTATACAATTACTTCCCGCGGTTACGTGAGCGCCGCACCAGTCTTGCCGGCTACACATCGGGTGGCGAACAGCAAATGTGTGCTATCGGCCGGGCGCTGATGTCGAAGCCAGAGATGATTCTGCTCGACGAGCCGAGCATGGGACTTGCACCGCAGCTGGTGGAAGAGATTTTCGAAATTGTTCAAAAGCTCAATACTCAGGAAGGGGTTTCATTTCTTCTGGCTGAGCAGAACACCAATATCGCTCTGCGCTATGCGACCTACGGCTATATTCTGGAGAGCGGGCGAGTGGTTCTGGATGGCACCGGTGAAGAGCTGCGTGAAAACTCGGATGTCAAGGAGTTCTACCTTGGCGTGGCCGGGGAGGGGCGTCGGAGCTTTCGCAATGTTAAGCACTACAAGCGCCGTAAGCGCTGGCTGGCCTGACCCCATTTGCGCCGGGGGCTTAATGCTTGGATGTTGTTGTCGAACGCGCTGAACAAGCCGGTTGATCTTTCGTCTCCGGGGTTAGGCGAAGACTTCCCGGAACGAACGTTCCCCATTTTCAGAAAAAATTACCGCTCTTGATGCCTTGTCACGGCGCGCCCAACCGAGTTCGTGAAACCGGCTGAGCAGGGCCACGCCCAATGACCCTCCAAGATGAGATCTGCGTGCGCTCCAGTCGAGGCAGGACTTGCACAATGGACGGTTGGAACTATTCAGACTTGCCAGGTTGATTCCGAATTCGCTGACAAGGCGTTGACCTGTCTGGGTAATTGAGACTTCACCCGAAGTGTCGGTCAGGTGCCCGTTTGCGACCAGTCCATCGTACAGAAATACACCCATCTCTCCCGCCAGGTGGTCGTAGCAGGTGCGTGCTTTGCGAAGGGCAGGGTCCTTTGGTCCTGTACGGGTTCGCACGAGTCCCCGCCTGGCGGCCAGTCCCATCATGGCTTCGAGAACGGAGCCAACCTCCTCATCGGCAAGGGTGAAGTATTTATGCCGTCCCTGTTTTTGCGGCTGAACAATGTTCACTGCTTCGAGCTTTTTTAGATGGCTGCTCGCCGTCTGAATTGTGACGCCTGCCTCGGTAGCAAGCTCCGTTGCAGTCAGTGCCTTACCGCTCATCAGCGCGGTCAGCATATTGGCGCGGGCAGGATCTCCGATCAGAGAACCAATCAGAGCAATATCTGGTCCTTCTTTCATAGTTCGATCATAAACGAACCATGAGATAATTGCAATGTGCTCTGCTCACCCAATAGTCAGGAGGCAAATATGATTACCTGTTTCATTCGCTACGAAATCGAACCCACCAAGAAAGCGCAATTTGAACAATATGCTCGCAACTGGGGGCAGGCCATCCCGCGCTGTGGCGCCGATTTGATCGGCTACTTTGCGCCCCACGAAGGGTCATCCACTCTGGCCTACGGTGTCTACAACATCGAGAACCTCGCTGCTTACGAAGCCTATCGTCAGCGGTTGGCCGCGGATCCACTGGGTCGCGAGAACTACGAATTTGCACAAAAGGAGAAATTTTTGCGGCGCGAGGATCGAACCTTTTTGACACTGGCCTCAGGGAATTGAAGGGACACAGCAATTGCGTCTTGGGTCGACTTTCCCGGTTACACCAATGATTTCTTCACATCATTGTCGCTACACAGCGGGGCTCGAAACACCTATATAACGTCAATGGCCCAGACCCAGTTCCGCTATTCCAAGACATCTTTCCAGACTTCGGTGCTGGTCGCCCTTGGCTTGACTTTGATTGTGTCGTTTCTGGTCTGGCTGTTTTCCCAATTGCTTGGCTTTGCCCACTACAACGTCATTACCGGTGTCTCCGGACTGATCTTTTTCAGTTTTTGCTCTGCCGCCATGATCTTCCGCTATGTTCGCAACGAAGTCGTCCTCGCAGTGCGACCGGACGGTCTGTTTGATGCACGCTACTCCGAAGAAGCTGTGCCGTGGGACCAGATCAAGGACATTCGCCTGGGTCGCCAGGAGAATGAATTTCAGCTCGATGTTTTTTTGTGGCCGATGGAAGCCGTCACGCATCTTCAGGCGGTTCCCGCCTTCTCCATTGATCTTGCGCCCCTGGATGCCGGGGTAGAAACTGTTCTGGAAGCGTTTTCGAACTATTCCGGCATCAGTGTCGAGCAGAGCTGACTATGGTCGTCCTTGGCGTCATCGGAGTCATATTTCTAGGCGGGCTGATCCTCTTGCCGCAATTCTGGATTCGGCAGGTCATGAACAAGCACGCCGTGGAGCGCGCCGATTTTCCCGGAACCGGAGGCGAACTGGCGCAACACCTGATTGATCACTACGGATTGGATGGCGTTGGTCTTGAGCAGACCGACATGGGCGATCACTTTGACCCTGAGTCCAATATGGTCAGGCTGTCCGAGAAAAACTTTTCAAAGTCGAGTCTTACAGCAGTGGCAGTCGCTGCCCACGAAGTGGGGCATGCGCTCCAGCATCACCACGGTGAGAAGGGACTGCGGCTGAGACAATGGCTGATCGGCATCACGTCCGTTACCGACAAGATCGCATCGGTGTTTTTTTTGGCCGCTCCCGTTCTTGCCATTTTCGCGCGGACACCGGTCGCGTTTTTCGGTTTGGTGGCGTTCGGAGTGGCCTTGCTGGCCATTCGCATTGTGGTTCATCTGGTGACCTTGCCCGTTGAATACGATGCCAGTTTCAACAAGGCGTTGCCGATACTGCGTGAAGGTGGCTATCTGCACGAAAAAGATCTTCAGGGTGCACATAGTGTCCTGAAGGCCGCGGCCTTCACCTATGTAGCAAGCGCCTTGCTGAGTCTGGTTGATCTGGCCCGCTGGATCCGAATTTTGAGGTAACAATTATGTCCGACCATTTTGATGCGCTGGAAACGCAGGCTCCCGAAACACGAGAGGATCGGCTTTTCCGAAAGTTTCCGGGTCATCTGGCTACCGCCATGAACAACGCGCCGGGACTGGCTCGTCATCTGGAGGGTGTTGATGCCGCGACGGTTACGTCCCGAGAAGCGCTGACTGCGCTTCCGGTTTTGCGGAAACCGCAGTTGATGGAGGCGCAACAGGCCGATCCGCCATTTGGTGGATTTGCCAATCTAAAGGCACTGGCTGGCAACCGGGTGTTTCTGTCGCCGGGACCTATCTGGGAGCCCCAGGGTATCGGAGCCGACCCCTGGCTGGCGGCAAGAGGACTGTATGCGGCCGGTCTGCGCAAAGGTCACGTGGTGCACAATGCGCTGGCCTACCACATGACGCCAGGCGGCTTTATTCTGGATGAAGGCCTGCGGGCGCTTGGGTGCACCGTCTTTCCCGCCGGTGTCGGCAACACTGAGATGCAGGTTGATGCCATCGCTGCCCTGCAACCCTCTGCCTATGTGGGAACGCCTGACTATTTGAAGGTCATACTGGACAAAGGTGATGAACTGGGGCGCGATCTATCCTGCATCAAGCGAGCGCTGGTGTCAGGCGGAGCGCTGTTTCCGTCGCTTCGCGATGAATATGCGGCCCGCGGGGTCGCGGTTCTCCAGGCCTATGCAACGGCCGATCTTGGTGTAATCGCTTACGAAAGCGCCCTTGATGGGGCACCGACCGAGGGCATGATCGTTAATGAAGATCTGATTGTCGAAATTGTCCGCCCGGGTACCGACGATCCTGTTGCCGAGGGCGAGGTGGGAGAACTGGTGGTCACAAATTTCTCAGAAGCCTACCCGCTGGTGCGGTTTGGAACGGGCGATCTGTCGGCAATACAGACCGGACAATCGCCTTGCGGCAGAACCGGCATGCGTATCAAGGGTTGGATGGGACGGGCTGACCAGCGCACCAAGGTCAAGGGCATGTTTGTCGACCCAAAACAAATTGGTGATCTGTTAAAGCGGCACGAGGACATTGATGGCGCCCGCCTTGTGGTGGAGCGCGATGGATCTTTGGACGCGATGCGGCTTCTGGTCACGGGAAACGGCATCGACATAGAGGCAGTTGCGGCTACATTGCGGGATGTCACTAAGCTGGGTGGAACCGTCGAAGTCGTCGGGGAATTGCCAAACGATGGTAAGGTGATCGCGGACGAGCGCGACTACGAGGCCTAGAAAACAATGAAAAAGGCCGCTCCTGGGAACGGCCTTTTGAAATGTCGAGAAGCGGGCTATTTGATGGTAACGCGGCCCTCGATTTTGGCGTTGACGCTACCCTTGGCTCGGACATAGGCCATCACATCGTTGGCCATCAGTTTTGCGCTGTCCGGGTCGATCATCATCTTGCCGTTACGCAGCATGCCATAGCCATCGCCACCGCGGGCAGTAAAATCGTTTGTAGCAACCGTGTAGGTTTTTGCCGGATCAAGGGGATTACCACCGACTTTCGGGTCGGTGATACGGCTTCCCGCATCCTTTGACGTGTCGATCGTGTAGGCAAGGTTAGAAACCTGCAGGAAACCGCCGGAAGCCTCCGGTGCACTGGCGGCTCCGTGTTCGAGTGCGGCCAGCAGATCGGCACCGGAGAGTTCCAGCTTAACCGTGACGTTGCCAAATGGCAGCTCGGTCAGGACATCGCGCCGGGTCAAAGTATGACCAGCGTCATAGATGGTGTTGCCGCGTATGCCACCGCCATTTGTAAAGCCGATATCGGCATCAACGGCGGTCCGCATGGCATCTGCGATCAAATTGCCAAGTGCCGTTTCACCGGTGCGTACGCTGGCTCTGCGGCTGTCGAGTTCTCCTTCGGATTTTCCGATTTCAACGTCCAGCTCCTTCGATAAGGTCGCCTCGAATTCGGCAACCTTGGCTTCGACATCGGGATCAGGCGTGATGGTCGCCGTATCAATGATGC
>CALIOE010000039.1 GCA_938044775.1 uncultured Rhizobiaceae group bacterium | reverse complement strand
AGTTCATTGAACCACGCCGTTTTTCGCGGTCCTGAATACCGCATCGCTTGGCGCCTGCGATGCCACGCCAGCGACCGCCGGTCAAGAATCTGCAATGTGCTGGATGGCACAGTCTGTCGGCGCCTGTTGTCATAGATTTTGTTTCAGGGGTCGAAAACGACGGAGACCAATCATGAAAAATCTTGTTTTACAGTTCGCATTGGCCAGCACACTGGCTCTTACCGCAGTAGCCGCCAGCACCAGCGCCCAAGCTCAGAATGCAGGCGGTCGCGGTGCCGGACCAGGCGCAGGTGGTGGCAATGTTCTGATTAAGGCCTTTAAACCAAACAGGTATTACAACCGGGAGATAAAGAACACTTGCGAGTGCACCGTTCGCAGCTCCAGCCGCAATGGCAGCGCCGCCACTTACAAGGTCTGTAAGAAAAGGATTCAAATCAGAGACGGTAGCTATATCCACCGTACATGCCAGCCGACCGGTTAAGGGCTGCAGGGCCCCTACACGCAGATCTGAGCATTTTCGCTCTGCAGATGCGACGCAAAAGCGCGCAATCGGTGCCCCTGATTGCGCGCTTTAGTCTTTTGGCCGGTAGACCCCGGTCTTGGGATCCTTCTCAAGCTCGGTGAGGTTGCCGGGTTTTGCAGCCTCTGCCGCTTTGCGCTCCTCTTTTTGGAGTGCATCCATGTGTTTGCGAAACGAGGAATAGGCGTACACGCCTACCGCGCCGATGGCCGCGGCCGCCACAAATTGGATCATTTTCGCCTCCCGTTGCCCATTAATATTACAAACCGAAGCGTGACCACAACGCACGTTCTTCAATTGTTGCTGCAAGCCCATCGGCCGCAGAGGCTGCGATGTTATCCATGCCTGACAAACCAAAAGCTGATTTGCGCCCAAAAAGGCCCTTTTTTGCTTCAATCAGCCTGAGCTTCGTCTTTTCTCCATAACGTTGTTTCATCGCACCTCGCACATCCCCGATAGCGTCAACCAGTCCCAATTGCCGTCCTGATTCGCCCGTCCAGAACATGCCCGTAAACAAATCCGGACTATCGGCCAACCGGTCGCCACGACTGCCCTTAACGAGCCCGATGAACACATCATGGATTTCGAGTTGGAGTTTTTTCAGGCGGTCCACATCAGCCTTTTTTTCGGGCAGGAAGGGGTCAAGAACCGATTTATTCTTGCCTGCCGTATACATGCGCCTCTCGACGCCGATCTTTTCGATTGCGTCAACAAAGCCGAAGCTCCCGGAAATAACACCAATAGATCCTACGATACTTGAGGGATCGGCCGTAATGTCATCGCCCGCACAAGCAATCATGTAGCCGCCGGAAGCCGCGGCATCCTCGACAAATGCGTGCACTTTTTTGTTGTGTTCCCGCGCAAGGTCACGGATGCGTTGATATATCAGGCGCGACTGGACGGGCGACCCACCCGGCGAGTTGATCACAATCGCGACTGCCGGGGCTTTCTTTGTTGAAAAAGCCTTTTCCAGCTGTCCTGCGATGGAGGCAAGGTTGAGGGCTGGTCGCAGCGTAGAACCGCCAGCCATTATGGCGCCGGACAGCTTTACCACAGGGATGGTCGTCACATCGCTGTCAAATTTTTCGCGGAGTCGTTTTGGAAGAATTCTGGTCAGAAAATTGGCCAAGGCTGGAATCTCGAAGCAAAAGTGTTGTTGACCATTTGTGTCGTTTTCAGTCCGATTACAAGCGACCTCGGCCGAGATAGTCAATTCACGTGACAGTCACAGGGCTATTCCTGTCCGCCCGCGCATAACGTCTTCGCCTTCTTCACTTTCGACGATGAAGCCCGGCAATACCCGCAGTGGCGCCTTTCCTCCCTTAACGCCCCGGACCAGAAGCAAGACAGCATCCGCTTCCGCGCGAGGATGCACAGGTACGAGCCTGATACTTCCGAACCGTCCTTTCATGGCTTCAATCAACTCGATGATGCTTGCTGGTCGGGCAATCAGTGTCAGTTCTGACTTCGCCTTCCCGACATGGGCAGCGGTTCTGACCCATTTCTCGAGCATTCCCGGTTCCATGACATGGGCGAACGCTCTGTCAGCGTTTGGAGAACCCTGAAATGAGGCATCGTTGTATGGCGGATTGGCAACCATGTGGTCGTAAGTATTTTTTATCAGTCCGGCCTTGTCACGATCTGTTCCATTCAGGGTTACATCCGCCTCAATAATACTCAGCCGCTCAGCTAAATGACGATTGGCCGGCAGCAATGCACTTCGGTGACAATGGCTAATGCAGGACGTATTGATCTCGATCAGATCCACGCTAACAGCCGGGCATCGCTGTGCGACCGCCATGCCGGCTGCTCCACAGCCAGCGCCGAAGTCAGCAACAAGGCCTTTTGCATCCTCACGTATGGTTGCGGCCAACAACACCGCATCCAGACCCGAACGATGGGTCCCTTTGGCCGATTGCGAGACGAAAAAGGAATTGTCGAGAAACCCGTCAATCGTGCTGTTGTCGACGACCGATGCTCTCAAATTCGGGGATTGGTCAGACGATATCACGGATCGGCTTTTCCGGAAGTTCGCAGCCCAGGCCTGCATCCTGCATCAGTTTGCGCGCCCGAATGATCGAATCCGTGTCGACCATAATCCGGCGTGGCAGAATCCCAAGCGATCCATCGACGATGCTCATGTGTTCGTCTGCAACGAAATGCGTTATGCCGTCTTCCTTGAGCAGGGACTGGGCAAATGAAACCGTAACGGGATTGTTGGTGCGCAAAAGTTCTTCCATCGGCCAATAATGGGGAATGAGAAGCACATGTTCAACAGCGTTCGGCCAGGGACAAACGACAAGGGTTATCAACGAAGCTGTGACCGTGTGTCTCTTGTGGTTGGAGGATTGAATCCTTACTTTCCCGCGAAACAAGGATTTATCGCAGGCATTAAGAATGGGCGTCGTTGTAGCACTCGATGAGAGCCGGAAACCGGAAGCAAGCGTCAAGCCTCTTGTGGAACTGACCTATTCGGACATGCAGCAGGTCAACGCCTTGATTTTGTCGAAGACCGGCTCCGATGTGGAGATGATTCCAGAGGTCGCTAAGCACCTGATTGATTCGGGAGGTAAACGTCTTCGACCCATGCTGACCCTCGCTGCGGCCAGAATGTGCGGTTACGAGGGCGACCATCATGTCACGCTCTCCGCCAGTGTTGAGTTTATGCATACGGCCACACTTCTGCATGACGATGTGGTCGATGAAAGCGACATGCGGCGCGGCAAGCAGGCGGCGCGAATGGTCTGGGGCAACCAGGCAAGCGTGTTGGTCGGCGACTTTCTGCTGGGACAGGCGTTTCGGATGATGGTCGATGCCCAATCGATGGATGCACTGGAGGTTCTTTCAACCGCGAGCACAATCATCGCCGAAGGCGAGGTTATGCAATTGTCGGCGGCCCAGAGCATGGAAACAACCGAAGATGACTACCTGGCCATCATCAGGGGCAAAACCGCAGCGCTCTTCTCCGCTGCCTGTGAGGTTGGGCCGATCCTGGCTGGCTCACAAAAACCCATCCGCGATGCATTTCGTTCATTTGGCATGAATCTGGGACTGGCTTTCCAGTTGATCGACGATGCCCTCGACTATGGTGGATCACAAACTGACCTGGGCAAGAATGTTGGCGACGATTTTTTCGAGGGAAAGATCACGCTTCCTGTCCTTTTGGCCTATCGGCGTGGCAATGACGCCGAGCGTGAATTCTGGCGCAGCGCAATGGAGGCCGATTCTTCCGATGCAGAAGCGCTCGAACGGGCGCTCGCATTGCTGAACAAGCATGGTGCCATAGGCGATACTGTTGCACGCGCCCGACACTACGGAGAAATCGCCCGTGATGCCCTTGCACCACTGCCCGAGGATGAATTCAAATGCGCTTTGTTGGATGTCGTCGAGTTTTGCGTCAGCCGGGTGAGTTAGAACCACCAATTGAAGCAGGGTTGGGACATGGCCATCTCGGGAAGAATTTGCGTTTCTTTACAAAATGTGAACGGGGCTTGGGCAAAGTGAAACAAACGATACAAAGAGCCAGCCAGAAGGCGAGGATAGATCAATGGTGAAGCGCTTGAGCAGGATGTTGATGACCACCGTACTGGGCAGCGCCTTGATCGCCGGCGCGGCCTTTGCGGATACAAAAATTTCCAGCGGATCTCTTGCCGGTAGTTATCTCGCGGCACGGATTGCCAGCACGGACAAGGATACGGAAAGCGCTTCGGTCTACTTTCGCAAGGCCCTTGCACAGGATCCAGAAAACAGTGGCTTGCAGCAAAAGGCGTTTGTGACATTCATCGCCAATGGTGATTTCGAGGAAGGCGTCGCCATCGGCCGCGACTTGATGCGCAAGGGCGAAGCACCGGAGATCGCCCGGCTTATTCTGTCGGTCGACAGTCTGCGTGGTAAATCATGGCGCGATGCGGAAACGGAATTGTCAAAGGACTGGCAAAACGCGCTTGACCGCTTGATGGCGGGCCTTGTTCTGAGCTGGGCGCAGGTCGGCATGGGCGACACGAAGAAGGCACTCGCGACCATAGACAGCTTGCAAGGACCTGCATGGTTCGATCTGTTTACACAATATCATGGTGGCCTCATCGCGCTGAACGCCGGAAACTCGAAGGAGGCCATTAAGCGCCTGACCGAAGCGTACCAGAATACTGCGGGCGGTCAGGCGGCCAACGATACCTACATGCGGATAGTAGCCGCCCTGATTCATGCCCATGCAAAGGCCGGCGATGTGGACCAGGCGATGACGCTCGTTGGAGATGCCCTTTCCCTGCAACCGCAGAGCCCAGTGTTTGAGCTCATGCGCCAGAACCTGACTGACGGCAAGCCGGTCAGGTTTGAAGTTACCGACGCCAAACGAGGTGCAGCAGAAGTTTTTGTCAATGTTGGAACGGCCATCAACAAAGACGGGGGACAGCAATTTTCACGAATCTACCTGGAACTCGCAAAGGTGCTTGCCGAGAAATCCGAGATTGTATTGCTCGAACTCGCAGAATTGATGGACCAGCAAGGCCTGCTGGTTCGGTCTAACGCTGTTTTCGACCGTATTCCTGAATCGTCGCCATATTACCGCATTGCGCGCCTTGAACAGGCCCTGAACCTGGACGAGCTCGAGAAACTGGACGAGGCGCGTGTTGAGCTGGACAACCTGATCGCCAGCGATCCGGACGATCTGGTAGCACATCTGTCTTATGGCGCAGTGCTTGCGAGACACGAAAAATTTAAGGAAGCCATTCAGATCTACTTGCCGTTGATTGAGCGCGTCAAAGAGCCAACCCGGATTCACTGGAACCTGTTCTACCGCCTTGGTATATCATATGAGCGAACAAAGCAGTGGCCAAAGGCCGAAGCCGCATTCAAGAAATCACTTGAACTGTTTCCCAATCAGCCAAGCGTGCTGAACTATTTGGGATATTCGTGGGTGGACATGAACGTCAACCTGCAAGAAGGCCTTGATATGATTCGCACAGCTGTCGACCTGCGACCCAACGACGGCTACATGGTCGACAGTCTGGGCTGGGCCTATTACAGGCTGGGGCGTTATCAGGAAGCTGTTGTAGAACTGGAACGTGCTGTCGAGTTGCGTCCAGGCGACCCAACAATAAACGATCATCTTGGTGACGCTTACTGGCGCGCTAATCGGCGACTGGAGGCGACATTTCAGTGGCAGCACGCCCTGGCACTCGATCCGGAGATTGATCAAATCGCGATCATACAAGCCAAGCTGAAAGATGGCATGGAGCCCCTGGCCAAAGAGAAAGTAGCAAAGCCGGAAGACAAACAGCCGGAAAAGGGCTGATTTTCGTTTGGAGCACACCGTTCTCGGAAGCTCGATGTGACAATTCTGGAAGAATTCGCGCCCGCGAAAGTCAATCTGGCGCTTCATGTGACTGGCCGACGTGATGACGGATATCACCTGCTGGACACCCTGGTGACGTTTGCCGGGGTTGGCGATCAGCTGAGATTTAAACCCGCAAACGCCATCTCGATATCCATCGACGGTCCCGAGAGCAGCAAATTGACGGCAGGCGGTGACAATCTGGTCATGCAGGCCATGCAGGTACTGGTTCAGGACGCCGAAGGCCCGCTTCCCGGCGTCAACATCAATCTTGAAAAAATGCTGCCATTGGCTTCCGGAATTGGCGGCGGCTCAGCAGATGCTGCCGCAGCGCTTCGGGGGCTGAACCGTTATTGGGAACTGGACCTCTCACCTGGTCAAATGGCCCGGACTGGATTGTTGTTGGGGGCCGATGTGCCGATGTGTCTGGCAGGGACTCCGCTTCACGCAACCGGCATTGGAGAAAGGCTGGAGCCGCTTTCTATGCCCTGCTTTGACATTGTGCTCGCCAATCCAAGGATCGGAGTCTCCACCCGGGACGTCTTCTCGAGGCTTGGCGAGAACAACAATCCGCCCCTGCCGCACGTGCCGCACGTGCCTTCGGGCGACTACGTGCAATGGCTTGAGTATCTGCGCGAACAACGCAACGATCTTCAGGCCATTGCGACGACGGTCGTGCCTCAGATATCCGACTGTATCGGCGCACTGCAAGAATCCGCAGGCTGCGACCTGGCCCGCATGTCCGGCTCCGGTTCGACATGCTTCGGGATCTTCGCGAATGCAGAACGGGCTCAGTCCGCCGCTGCGACAATCCGTGCACAAAATCCGGACTGGTGGGTAGTGGCAACAGGAACGCGAAGCGGTTGACCCAGGATGAGTGTGCCGATTTGTCCTCTAAACGCCTCTTGCAAAACGGAAATATCTGCTTCACATTCGCGGAGAACAGAAAGGAAACATTCCGCAGCAAATCCCGAGAAGCAGGAATGGGATCCAAGTTTCCGCAACATCAAGGCAGAAATCGACCACCCGAGCATCTTAGCACCCGTATCTTCGACCCGAAACCAGTTGTATGCGACGGCTGCGCTCTCGAGCTTCGTAACGCCCTCGCCGCTGCACAATTAGATCTCTGATTTTTTGAAGTCCCCGCCATGAGAAACGCAGAAAAATCCCGTCCCTTCATTCCCGTCGCCATTGCCGTGCTGACCGTGTCTGATACACGGTCGCCAGAGGACGACAAATCAGGAAATACACTCGTCACCCGGCTGATGGAAGCCGGGCATACACTTGCCGAGCGGGCGATTGTCAAAGATGACGTGTCAGCCATTCGAGCACAGGTACAGCGCTGGATCGATGCTTCCGATGTTGACGTCGTAATCACCACCGGCGGCACAGGTTTTACAGGACGTGATGTAACGCCTGATGCACTGGAGCCGTTGTTTGAGAAGCGCATGGATGGGTTTTCGATTGCGTTTCACCAGCTGAGTTATGAAAAAATTGGGACATCTACGGTCCAGTCCCGCGCTACAGCGGGCGTTTGTGGCACGACATTTGTCTTTTGCCTTCCAGGTTCGCCGGGGGCCTGTAAAGACGGGTGGGACGGAATTTTGAGCAAGCAATTGGATTACCGGCACATGCCTTGCAATTTTGTAGAGATCATGCCGCGGCTGGACGAACATCTGCAGCGCAGCAAGCTCTAGCCCAGTTCTCCGCTGAATTACTCAAACAGAATTGATGCCGGATATTTCCGAGCGCAAAGGTTTGCCACAAAAACATGTAAACTGGGACCCTGGAACTTGTCCGACAGAACAAGCAAAGGCGCCCGGCTATGGTAGACACAGATCACAGAAGTAAACCCACCAGAGCAGCCGAGCTGACGCGCCGTGAGACGGTTGCGGGATTAGGTGCGTCCCTTGCGCTGGCAGCGGTTGCGTCGCCTCTGGCCGCCAGTACGGCACAAGCCGACACCAATTTTCCTGGCCAGATGATGCTCGACCGATCCAAAAGCTGGCTGGCCAAACTTAACGTCGAACAAAACGAAGAAGCACGCTTTGCCTTTGACGGCCGAAGGCGCGCCACCTGGAATTATATGACCGGATCCAGTTTTGCACCCGGCGTTGCGCTGGAAAAAATGACGGCTGAACAAAAAGATCTGGCACTTGATCTGTTGGCCACAGGCCTGAGCAGGTCCGGGCTGGAGACAGCAATGAACATCATGTTGCAGCAGGACATTTTGCGCGATGAATGGGGCAAAGGAAGTCCGGATCGCAACCGTGAACGCTTCTCACTGATGATTTTTGGTGAGCCATCTGAGACCGGCCTTTGGGGCTGGCGTTGGGAAGGCCACCACCTGACAATTACATATACGTTAAAAGGCACGGAGGTGGTTGCGCACACACCCAAGGCGTTCTCGTCTGAACCCAATACAGTGCCCTCCGGGCCGCACAGGGGACTGGTTGTTCTGCCGGAGAACGAAACACTGGGCCGAGCAATATTCAGGGATCTGAGTAACAAGAACAGGCGCCAGGCTCTGATCAACGAGGCCTCACTGGGCAACATCAAGGCTTTGCCTGGGCGTGAAAAACAATTCTCGCTGCGGGAGGGCGTGGCGCTCGGTGATCTGTCGCAACCACAGATGGATATGATCCGCCGCCTTATCGAAGTTTACACATCTGATCATCTGACACCTGCTCTTGCCAATGAACAAGAGAGCAGAATGAAAGAGCAAGATCTTACAGCTGCCCGGTTTGGATGGGCTGGACCTAACGTCGCGGGTGAGTCGTTCTACTATCGCCTTCACGGCGAGACGTTCCTCATCGAGTTTGCCACCCTTCGCAATCAACCGCAGCACCAGCACACCATCGTCCACGACCTGCAGCGAAATCTCGGCGCACATGTCATCTAATGGGCTTGCCAGTAATGAGCTTGCCAGGCACTGACGAAACCCGGTGTCTCAACAGCTGCCCGCGTTTCTTCAGTGATTTAAGGTGGCAAACTGCGAAAGCCCGTTTGCCGGCCTTTCTCATTCGTCCGACGGAATCCGAGTGGGCCTTGCGTCTTTGCTCAACCGGTTTTTCTTCCACATGTGGTCTGCACGCGAACTAAGGCCAGGTCGAAAATCTGGTGACTTCCTGCAATCTCAGGGCGTTCTGCAACTGCTTCTTCCCAGCCTGAATCGTCCGCAGAAGCGCTTTCGCCTTGCCGAAGACGCGCAATATCAAGGCACTTCTTTTGAAGGCGCAGACCATGGGAGATATTTGGTTGAGGGCGAGCAAATGAGCCGCCGTTTCGCTGCCGCTGAGGTCAAGCCACGCAATGCGGTTGCCATCCACAACTCCGAGCGTGTTCACGCCCTTACGGGGATACGTGGACCCGGGTTTCTCTGCCTGCAGTTTCATCAATAAACACTGGCTGACACGCCAGAAAGTTTCGAAGTGTCCGATTCAGACTTCCAGCCATCGGCATTTTTCACTCTGTCAGCCCAATCATTTTTGAGAACATATTGTGAACAAAAATTCAATTCAGTCTTGGGGTGAAAGTTTGTTCTTGTATTGTTCTTTTCGTTGAAATAGGAATATATGCATAGAAAACTAGTTGAATGAGCGAGGTCGCTGCGATGCCCCCCCTTTTGGAAAGTGTCCAAAATGCTGATCACCAGGCATTCGCGCCTGGTGGAAACGCAGCGCAAGCCAACGCACTGGTGGAACATTCTGGCGTGCGCATCAGCAAGCAACGCAGGCGTGGCCGGGCTGCCGGCATCAATCCAGCCGGTCGGTTTGAACGCATCAGCAATCATGTATTTGATGATGGCTGGCAAACACTTGATGAACTTCCGCCATTCAAAACCGAAGTAACATCAGAAGCCGCGCGCAGTATCATCACCCGCAATGAATCGCCTGATATTCCCTTCGACCGCTCAATCAACCCCTATCGCGGCTGCGAACACGGCTGCGTCTATTGCTTCGCCCGTCCGACCCACTCCTATATGGGCTTATCAGCCGGGCTGGATTTTGAAACCAAGCTGTTTGCAAAGCCAAACGCCGCGAAACTTTTGCGTAAAGAGCTTGCTAAGCCGGGATACCAGGTGAAAAGCATGGCGATGGGGACAAATACCGATCCTTATCAACCCATCGAGAAACAGTGGCGGATTACCCGCGAAATTCTCGAAGTGCTTGAAGAGACCAATCATCCCGTCGGCATTGTCACCAAATCGGCCCTCGTGACGCGGGACATCGACATCCTGGCCCGCATGGCTGAAAAAGGCCTCGCTCGGGTAGCGATGTCAGTCACCAGCATGGATCGGCGCCTGTCACGAGCGATGGAGCCCAGAGCCGCTACTCCGGCGTTACGCCTTGATGCTATTCGCCAGCTTGCAGAAGCCGGAATTCCGGTCAGTGTTATGACAGCGCCTCTCATTCCTGCCCTGAATGATCACGAACTCGAACGGCTTCTCGACGCGGCCTATGCAAATGGAGCGCGCGATGCAGGATATGTATTGCTGAGGCTGCCGTACGAGGTCAGCGGGTTATTTAAGGAATGGCTGATGCGGCACTTTCCTGACCGCTATACGCATGTTGTATCCGTATTGCGCAGCATGCGCGGCGGCAAGGATTATGATGCCGAATGGGGAACCCGTTTAAAAGGGCAAGGACCGTATGCCTGGCAGATAGGACGACGGTTTGACATTGCCACCAAAAAGCTTGGCATGGCGCCCATGCGCATGAGCCTGCGCACGGACCTGTTCGCGGCGCCGCAATTGGCCGGAGCCCAGTTATCCTTGTTTTAGAATCAGTTGCGCGCTTCTCCTGTTGATCAGAATCACTTTCTCCGACATGGCTTCTTCATGTTGGAGAAAACGGCCGACCTCTTCCCGCCGGCAAACGGGCCGGATTTTGACCATGAAACGGCGATCATTAACCGTGGCGGCCGGATCGTGTGCGGTGTCGACGAGGTGGGCCGCGGCCCCCTGGCGGGCCCGGTGGTCGCGGCAGCTGTGGTGCTCGATCCGGAAAAAATCCCTGACGGGCTGCATGATTCAAAAAAGCTGTCCGAGGACGCAAGGGAACGCCTATACCCCATAATCATGGAAAGTTCGGAAGTTGCCCTGGGGTCGGTGTCAGCGCGCACGATTGACCTGATCAACATCCGCGCGGCTTCTCTTCATGCTATGCAGCTTGCCGTTTTAGGGCTTGCCCGGAGCCCGGATCACGCCCTCATTGATGGCAACACTCTTCCTGACGGATTACCTTGCCAGGCAAGCACGCTGGTAAAGGGTGACTCCCGATCACTCTCAATTGCAGCTGCCTCTATTGTCGCCAAGGTTGTGCGTGATCGAATGATGGCGAAGGCTGACCTGGTCCATCCTCGCTACGGCTTTGTTCGGCACAAAGGCTATGGCACCAAGGCGCATATGGAAGCACTCAATGCTTATGGGCCTTGTCCTCTGCACCGAATGACGTTCGCACCGGTAGCTGCAGTACGTGACAGGAATTCAGTCCGGCAGTCCTGAAGCCAATAGCAATGATTGGCCCTGCGGCCTATGATTCCCCGCCCGGTCAGCCTGAGTGATTCGACAGAGCTTCAATAAATTAACTCAGCACCCGCCCCTGAATTGCTTCTGTGGACCGCGGCTCCCCGAGAAAAAGAAGGCCTGGCAGCAGTCCGGCACTGTGACCCGCGCCGATTGTGTCGCGGCAACGGGAGTCTTCACAATAAAAATTGAACAGCGGAGACAACGACAGACCGCATTATCGCTCAATATTTGAATTGCGCACTTTCCTTGCACCTCTCAGGGTGTCATTTGTGAGCAATCGGCTTGCTGCACTTCAGCGCCGATAGTCTTAACGCCGAAATCAACGGTACCAGATAACGAGGGTGTAAGTTTGGTCACATAGGCTTTGCGGAAACGTCCTGGACAGGTGCCCTATGATGTTTTCGTGAGCAATCCATTGCCTGCAGAAACGCATCGCAGAAGCCGGAAGGAACGGGTTCGTTGTCTTCCTCACTGCCACGCCGGCACGCAGGCTCAACGACCAACTGAAGCCATTGAGCGTTTTCTAGGTAACGGAACGAATTGGAGACTCAATTTGAAACTTAAACTTGAGAAGCCGGCATTCCTTCCGGCAATCGGCTTTGCGACGGTTGCTATCAGCACTGCAGCGGCGAGCGATCTTGACACTGGTAACCATATCCGGTTCGAGCTTGGCGCAGGTGGCAATCTTACACCTGTCTATGAGGGCTCTTCCGATTATGAACTGAGGCCTTCCGTCCTCTTCCGCATCAAAAGCCTGCACCTGGGCTCGCTCCGGTTTGGTGGTGATGACGATGGTGGCTTTTCCGTGGGGCCGTCATTTCGCTACCTCAGCGAGCGTTCTGTCGGTGATGACGCGATCTTGACCGGAATCAACGATGTTGATGCCAGTCTCGAACTCGGAGTGGCTGTTTCCTATGAGTGGGACTACGCACGCGTGTTCTTTCAGGGGCGTTACGGTGTCACCGGACACAACGGCTTTGTGGGTGAAGCTGGTGCACAAGCGCTTTGGCGCCCCTCAGAAGCGACCAAGGTATCCTTCGGGCCGCAGCTATCATTCATGGATGGGAGCTATGCTAACGCTTACTTCACAGTTCCGGCGGGCGCAGCATTCTTGCCGGCATACACCGCGGATGGAGGCTTAAAATCGTACGGTCTGGCCGCCAATGTGCGGCATGATTTCTCCGACCGTTGGGCAGTAGAGGGAACAGTACAATGGGACCGTCTTGCGGGCGATGCTGCCGACTCCCCTATTGTCGCGGCTGGCTCGGAAAACCAGTTCGGCGTGAAGATCAACTTCATCCGAAAATTTGATTTCGACTTTTAGAGCCGACTCTTGCGCTTGTGTCAGCGGCTTGTTGCAGACCCTCTCAAAGCCTGGAGCACAAACTCCACCCGCTCGACGATGCTTGTTTTGGGGCAAATGACCACGTCATAGTCCAATGCATTGTAGGCGAGCACGAGCCGTTCATATTCCTCAACCGCATCTTCGAAACTGTGGCGGCGCTCTTCATCCGTCGCAAAGATTTCAGCCCACGGAGGCAAGAGGAAAACCCGCCGGTGATAGCGATGATCTTTGGTCAGGCTCTTCAGGACGCCTGGCTTTGTGAGATGTTCATACGCAGCCGCTGCGTCGATCAGCCCCCTGTCGAAAAAGACCAGTCCGCGCAGTGCGGCTGCCCGTCGCAAATCCTGGAGGGAAATGTCGATCGCCCGCTGCGCAAAGGCCAGCGGGTCGACCCACGGGAGGCAACGTCCTTTGGTGGCCAGTTCCGCCCGGACAATACGACGCCCGGGCTCATCAATAACGGAATACCCGCGTCGTGCGAACTCCCGTAAAAGCGTCGACTTTCCGCCGCCGGAACACCCGGATATCACAACAAAAAACCCGGCATCGTCATCCGATACCGGGTTGTTCGAACCCACAGCCGAGACCATGGTCAGTTCATGCGTGACTTAACTTCCGCGAGACTTTTCTTGAACGAATCGGCAGCAACAGTGCCAGTCATTTTCTTGCCGATCAGCGCCTGAGCAGCGTCGATGGCAACATCTACGGCTGAAGCCTTAACTTCGGCAACAGCCTGAACCTCGGCCTGTGCTATCTTCTGCTCTGCAAGAGCAGTTCGGCGTTTGACGTATTCCTCGGTCTTGACTTCGGCTTCCTTGGTCAGAGCCTCGGCCTCGCGCTTGGCGGCGGCCACGATTCCCTCTGCCTCTTGTTCTGCTTCTTTGCGCTTGCGCTGGTACTCTGCAAGCAACTGCTGCGCTTCTTCGCGCAGTCGCCGAGCCTCCTCAAGATCATTGCGGATCTTGTCTGAACGGTCGTCCATGGCTTTGGTCATCATACCCGGTACCTTGAGGTAGATGATGAGCACGAAAAACAGCAGCAGGGCTACCGTTGCCCAGAATGTTGCATCGAAATGCATCTTGTTCTCCTAGCTCACGCTTTTCACGGCCGACGCAATATCAGCTTTCGTGACTTTGCCACCGAGCAATTCGCTGACAAGCGCATCTGTCGTTTCTTCAGCAATTTTGCCGACCTCGCCCATGGCCTTCTTCTTGATGCCGGCAATGCGGGTCTCAGCATCGGCGATTTTCGTCGCCAGATCTGCTTCCACGCCTGCACGCTTTGTGTCGACTTCGGCCTTGGCGGTATCCCTGGCCTCCTGCGCGATGGCATGAGCCCGCGAGCGCGCTTCCGCCAGCTCTTGCTCATAGGCGGCAATGGCGGCGTCTGATTCGTCTCTCAACCGATTGGCTTCGTCAAGATCCTGGGCGATGCGGTCACTGCGAACTTCAAGAATTGAGGAAATACGCGGTAGCGCCACACGAGACATGAGAAGATAGAAAAGGCCGAAGGTGATCGCCAGCCAGACTAGTTGGGAAGCAAAAGACGAAGAATCAAACGGCGGAAAAACACCGCTACCGCCCTGATCGCCTGGAACGCCCGTTTCTGTGTTCGTGGAAGCCATTCAGCTCTCCGTAGCTTCTATCTGCCGGCCCCGGGTCGAACCGGTCCGGCAGACAAAATCAGTCATACTGTTGTTTAGACAGCGAAGATGAGCAGCAACGCGATCAGAAGCGAGAAGATGCCCAGCGCTTCCGTCACGGCGAAACCGAAGATCAGGCGACCGAACTGGCCATCCGCAGCTGAGGGGTTGCGCAGCGCACCAGAAAGAAAGTTACCGAAAAGAGATCCGAGGCCAACGCCCGCGCCGGCCATGCCGATGCACGCCATACCAGCGCCGATATATTTACCTGCGTCTACAATTGCCTGTTCCATATTAAGTCTCCTGTGGAATTTGGAACCGAAAGTCGGTGTTGTTGTTGGGTGGCCGTCTCAGTGAGACGGGTGGATGGCATCGTTGAGATACATGCAGGTCAATATCGCGAAGACATAGGCCTGCAGAAAAGCAACGAGAAATTCAAGAGCGGTAAGTGCAACCGTAAAGCCCAGCGGCAGTATGGCGCCCACCACACCGACGAATCCGAGTTTGCTGAGCATCGGGATAAAGCCGGCAAATACCTTGAGAGTAATGTGCCCGGCCAGCATGTTTGCAAACAATCGAACCGAAAGACTGATCGGGCGAGAGATAAATGACATGATCTCAATCGCCACGATAAGCGGCATCAATACGCCAGGGACACCAGAAGGGACAAAGAGTTTCAGAAATCCAAGGCCGTTTTTCCAGAATCCGTAGACGATCACCAGACCAATGACCAAAAACGCGAGTGCCGCAGTCACAATGATGTGGCTGGTTATCGTGAAGAAGTACGGGAACATGCCGAAGAGATTGGCAACCAGAATGAACACAAACAGCGAAAATACGAGGGGAAAAAACTTCATCCCCTCCGATCCGGCGCTTTCTCGCAGCAAACTGGCGACAAACTCATAGATCATTTCCGAAATCGACTGCATCCGCGTCGGAATAAGACCGCGTCCTGAGGTGGTCATAATCAAAAACGCAGCCGATACGCCTACTGTTGCGACCATGAACAACGCGGAATTGGTAAATGAAATATCGTAGCCCGCAACTTCAAGGGGCAGTATTTTGGAGATGTTGAACTGAGAAATTGGATCGTCTGCCACGGGGGTCTCATCTTCAAATCTAAGCCGGCAAGGCCGGAAAATGACTTTTGCCGAAAATATGTTCGACATGCGCAGGTCGTTTGGCACAAGCAGCGCTCAGGCTCAAGGCCCGAAGCGTGCATCTACACCAAATTCCTAGTCTTTTTCCCGGTGATTTCCCTTTGCCGGCGGTTGGGTTTTGCGGACTGTCTCCGCCTCGCGCTGTTTTGCAAGTTCTTGAGCGTTTTTCAAGCGCATTCCGGATTCTGCGACAAGGCCTGCCGCACGCATGACATTCAGGACCGCCGCTGCAAAGCCAAGCAGGAAGAATGCGATAAAACCCCAGGGTGACGTGTCAAACACACTGTCAAAACCGAAACCAAGCGCGGCCCCGACAACGATGCCTGCGACAAATTCGCTGCCCAGGCGCAAGGCTTGACCAATATTGGCCTTCTGGACCGAGGATGTTTCCTTGTCTGCGACCGGCGGTTCAGGGCTTTTCGTCTGGTCAAGCCTGTCTTTCAGCCGATCAAGACGATCAGACAGGTCATCGCGACCAGCATTTTTTTCCGGGTCTGGCAAATTTCCTCACAAAGCAAAAAACGGGCATGCCGCCCGTTCCATTGCCGCAAAATTATGGATGCGCGAGGGCCGAGTCAATCAGCTCCAGCCGCCACCGAAGGTGCGATAGAAAATATGGCGACCGATTTTCGTCATGCGTTTCATGGAACGGCGCCAGCGTGGCCGCACATAAGTTGCATGATAGTGGCTGGCCGAGCCCACGGAAGTCAGCCAGACGTTGCCTTCAATGGCGTCGTTGGCAACATTCTTGGCCACACGCCAGTTCTTTTGCGAATTGATCCGGTCGCGAATGCCATCACAGGCAAACGAAAACTGGCAGGCATTGCGCATGCGCTTGTTCTGGTAAACCACGCCACAAACAGTGTTGGGGTAGGCCGGATTCTTCACTCTGTTCAAAATGACCTGGGCAACAGCCTGTTGTCCCTTGATGCTCTCGCCTCTTGCCTCGAAATAAATACCTGCGGCCAGGCAGCGGCGCTGACGTTTGCCATAAGTGCTTTTGGGCAGGCTTCTGGCCGCCCATTTATGATCACCTTTGCCAAGGCGGATCTTAGCTCGCGACTGAGGTTTCAATACAGCATTGAAAACTTCAGCTTTATCAACGTCCTGGGGCGCATAAGCCGTCAGTGTTGATGAACCGCCAGATGAGTTCTTTGCCAGTCTTTCTTGCTGTTGTGAGAGCACTCGGGCCGCCTTGCGCGCCTGGGCAAACATGGCTTCCTTATCGATCGTAGCCACAGTCTTTGCTGCAGGCTTCAGAGAGGCCAGGTCAATCGTCGGCGCCGAGGATTTTGGCGTAGTGTCTGGGCTCGTTGGTGCTTCAAAGGCCTGCCCGGCCGGATCGAATACCGCAGCGACCTCGGTTTCCGGGATAACAAACTGCCGTGCCGGTATTTCCCGCCGCTTCTTGAACTGGGCATCACCCTCGGCAAGAAGGCTCCACGTCTCAAACAGCTTCTGGTTTGCCCGCGCAACCTGCTGTGGTTTCGATGTTGTGTCAGCCGAGAAGACCCGGTCGCCCTTCATGGATCGATTAACACGCTGCCGCATACCTTTGTTACTGTCGCTGTCACGGCTCAAGTAGCCATGGGCATTCGCGGCCGCCAATGTCATGCTGGTCATCACCGGAGCAACCTCAATGGCTGCTGACCCGTCATCTGCACGCGCATAGATCACACCGGTCGTCACAGGAATGGATTTCGCCTGGGTTGCAACGGCGTTGTGATCAGAGGTTGCATGTTGGGGCTCGCCATCGCCGGCACCCATAACAACTGCACCAACCACAAAAAAAGCGGCACTGGCCAGGCCAGCCGCCATAATACCAAAGCTTATACGTTCGACCCTGTCTGCCCCGGTCAAAGATGTACGCATTACCAATTCCATCACTCACGCGGGACTGCATTAGCCCGGCAACTCCTGTTCAGCAAGACAGTGAAGCGTTAACCTTGATTTTGGGTTAACCACTTTGGCAAAAGTTTAGAATGCAGCAGGCGCGGCACGTCCTCGCGATTCATCCACAATTGTCAATGAAGAGGCGGGTCAGAAACGCTTCTTTTTAGCGTAGGGGTTGTCCCCTTTGCGCATATGCAGTCGAAGCGGCACGCCAGGGAATTCGAACGTCTCGCGCAGATCATTGAGCAAATAACGCTCATAGGATGCGGGCAGGCCTTCAGGCCGCGTACACTGAGTTACAAAAGTTGGCGGGCGTGTTTTCGCCTGAGTGATGTATTTGAACCGGATCCGGCGCCCGGCCACGGCTGGCGGCGGATGATACATCTGCACATCACCCAGCCAGCGGTTGAGGCGCGACGTTGAAACGTGCTTGTTCCAGATGCGATGTGTATCAAGAACAGCTTCCATGAGCCGGTCGAGCCCCTTGCCGGTTTGACCTGACAGAGTCACGGTCCGAACACCCCGAATCTGGGGCAACAGCCGTTCGGTTTTTTCATGCAATTCAGAAAGCAACTTCTGTTTGTCGGTGATCAGGTCCCACTTGTTAAATGCAATCACCGGCGCCCGGCCTTCCCGCGCAATCAGATCAATGATCTGAAGATCCTGTTTCTCAAAGGGGATTGTCGCATCGAAGACAATGATGACGACTTCCGCATATTGAATGGCCCGCAGGCCGTCAGCGACTGACAGCTTTTCCAGCTTCTCCTGAACGCGAGCCTTTCGGCGCATACCGGCTGTGTCAAACAGCTTGATCTTACGGCCGCGCCATTCCCATTCGACCGAGATTGAGTCGCGCGTGATTCCGGCTTCCGGCCCGGTCAGCAATCGATCTTCGCCCACCATCTGGTTGATCAGAGTAGATTTTCCAGCATTAGGCCGGCCGACAACAGCAATACGCATCGGCCTCGTATCATCGTATTCAACTTCTGCCTCGTCATCCGCATCGTCGAACACCAGCTCATCCGACAGATCATCATCTGTATCCGATACAAGCGCGAATTCCTGAGTATCTTCTCCAAAGGCGGTTTTTTCACCCACAGCCTCTACCAGCGCGTCACGCAGATCGACCATGCCGTCGCCGTGCTCGGCAGAAATAGCGACTGGCTCACCAAACCCCATCGAAAAGGCTTCGTAGAAACCATCGTCGCCCTGCCGACCTTCGACCTTGTTGGCGACTAAGATGACCGGCTTTCCTGCACGACGCAGCATGTTGGCAAAGGATTTGTCGAGCGGCGTTATTCCGGAACGCGCGTCGATCAGAAACAGAACGACGTCTGATTCGAGGATCGCTTGTTCGGTCTGGTGCCGCATTCTTCCTTCCAGGGTTGCGTCGTCGGCATCCTCGAGCCCCGCTGTATCGAAGATCTGGAACTTGATATCGCCGATGCGGGCATCGCCAAGCCTGCGGTCACGTGTCACGCCAGGTTGGTCGTCAACCAGTGCCAGCCGTTTGCCTGCAAGCCGGTTGAACAAGGTCGACTTCCCAACATTGGGCCGGCCGGCAATGGCAGCAATGAAAGACATGAGCGTGCGCCTTTGGCGTTGATGTCAGCCTTGACTATCTGAAGTACTGTCGACGACGCCTGGTCCGCCGCGGGCAGCAATCAGAGCAAGCATGATATTTGAACGCCGCTTGATCGCGTCTGTAGCCTGCTCGTCTTTGACGATGTCTTGAAACTGACTTGCAGCCTTTTCCAGGTCACCAGCTTTGAAGTAGGACAGCCCGAGCGCTTCGAGCGCCATTGAACGGTATGCACCGCCGGGGCCGGTCAGTGATCCAACCCGAGCTTCAACTTCAGTGACACTGCCGGTGTCAACCAGCAATAACCCGGAACGGATACGGGCAATGGAACGGAAATTCATATCCGCTGTGCCGTCCGCTGCAATTGCGTCGTAGGTTTCTACTGCCTCTGCAACATCACCCTTCTCGCCCAGTTCTGCGGCCAGACGCAGGCGTGCCAGCGTCTTGTAAGCGCCGGTCGTTTCGCCCTGAAACTCCTTCAAGGCAGTCAGCGCTTCGTCTTTCTTACCCTGATCGGCCAGATCGATCGCGTTCAAGAACCGGTCTCCGGCATCAGCAGCCTGCTTGGCTGTATACCATTCGTAGGCGCGGTATCCCCCGGTCAGGAGAACCACACCAACGGCGACTGCGATGACAATCGCTCCATATTTTTTCCAGAAGTTCTGCAGCCGTTCATTGCGCAGCTCTTCTTCGACTTCGCGAATAAATGAGTCTTCAGACATAACAGCCCAATTTGCTTCACCCGGACCCGATCCGGCAACTTTCGGGTTTCTACATGATAATGCCGGTTAAGTAAGGGGTAAATTGGCTAAACCGGCCTGACGCCAAACAACCATTCGTGTGCCCAGACAATAAAGAGGAAGGTGACGGCGATACCAAGGATGATACTAACCACGTCGGCCCAGACAGCGGGACGCAATACAGCAATGCCCCCGCGCGAATAACAGGAAACCAGGTTAAGCACAGACCAGATCAAAAAGCCGCCAAACAAGAGCAAGGAAGCAAGGTCACCGTTGGCGGCCAGATGAGCCGTCGACCAGAGCACCGTGCCCCAAAGCATGGGATGCTGGAATATTCTTTTGATGTTGCCGGCGGGAAAGTTGGCGGCCACAAAGAGAATCAGTCCCAGTGGTACTGCGAAATAGGCATAGGTCGTTGCCCAGATCGGCACATCATAAATCTGGGCTGCGCTGGGTTGAGCTGTTGCATATCCATAAACCATCGCCACCAAACCCAGCAGAGACACCACTGAATAGAGCCCTTTCCAGGCGCCATCTCCCATGGCAGCAATGCGTTGCTCTCGCCAGTCCGAAGCAAAAATGCGCGTACAGTGAATTCCCAAAAAGACAAGCAGACCCAAAATCAAAAGCCACATGGCAACCCCCAACCGAAAAAGATGACTCGTTTGTAACGCCAAGGTAATCTTCGAAAACATACCCTGCAAGACAGGAGCAATACTTGCCAGACATGAACAAAGCGCAAAGGCGATTGGAAGAACGACGGACTGAACTGGCAGAACTTTCGGCATTGTCAGCTGAAGCCCGCGATCCGGTAGCACTGGATCAGCAATCCGTTGGGCGTCTGTCGCGCATGGACGCCATGCAGCAACAGGCTATGAATAAGGCGACTGAGGCGAAACGCAGCGCTGATCTGGTTCGCATAGAGGCTGCAGAGCGTCGCCTACGCGATGGCGAGTATGGCTTTTGTGAGGATTGTGGCGAAACAATTCCCGACGGTCGGCTGGAAATCGACCCGATGGCCGAAATGTGCGTGCGTTGCGCGGGCCGCTAGAACGCGCCGAAACGTCCGGAAGACGTAGGATTTCTCAGCGCAGTGCTGCTCCCATCGTCATCAAAGGCAAATAAGATGCGATGTCCGGGAACCGCATCGAAACGTCGTTGACCATAAACAATGCCTTACCGGCTTCTGGATAGACGATATTCCAAACCATATTTCCGTCCTCATTCCTGGACAGGGCTTTCATGGTGCTCAACACACCCTTCATGACCGCCAGAGAGTTCCGGTCAGAATTGCCGGGCCGGCTGCCAAATTCAGGCGATTGCTCGATGTCGTTCAGCAGAGCTTTCAGTTTGTCAAATCCAGCCAGAGTCATGCGCGACTCGCCTTCGTATGCAAGGGCACTTAACAGCCAAGCAGGATAAAATCTCACCTTGCCCGTAAATCTGGCGTCTATTTCTCCACTGACGAATCTTGCCTCTCTGGTCGTGAGTACAGGCCTCATCGCCATGAGATAGACCAGCGCCGGTGCTGCCAAGCCCGGCAGGTCATCCTCCGAAGAGATTACCAGATCAGCAGCCAGCTTGCGGAGCAGCCCCTCATTGAGTTCTGAGACACTGACGTCATAACGGGCGTTCTTTGGAAGAAGCGTCCGCAGAATCCGCGCGTCCAGGGCTTTGCTGGACTTACCGGGCACAATTGAGAGCTCGTTGAATTCAGAATCAACGAACACTCGCCCCTGCTGAGCCCGAAATCCTTCCAGGCCGAAACCTGTCGAATAAGATCCCACATTGAGGGTCGGCTCCCGGTCGCTTCTCGGCAGAACCGAAATACCACTGGCCTTTGAAGTGAAGGCCAGCCTGCCAAAATTCAGGAATCCATCAATCAGATCCGTCGCACTTATGCGGACAGTTTGTCCGCTCGATAGTGCCTGCAATCGCGTTATGGCACTGAGCGTAGATCCAATCGGTATCTGGGAACCGGAAATCGTCGCAGTACCGCCGGCGATCTCAAGTGCTTTCAGATCAGAGTATCCCTTGTCAAAAATGTTTGCGCCATCGACGTTCAACACAACCTTTCCCCACTCGTCGGGGGTCATGTCGGTGATCCCTGCGATGCCGCTCACGCGCTCTATTGCCAGGCGCTTGTCAGAACCCGGAACGTTCGGCTTCATGGCAAATCCATCAAGCGTGAAATTCAGAGAAACACTGTCATAACTCTTTGCGCGGAGGCTTTCGGCAAAGCGCAAAAGGGCACTCTGATCCTGCTGCATGGCAGCCAGTATCGCGAAACGGCTGATGACGGCATAGAGATCCACCGGTTCTTTGCCATTTGCCTTCAGCTCGGCAACTATGCTCGAAACAGCAACGTCATCGGCAGGCAGCCCCTTGGAAATCAAATTGCGGGCCGCCAGTGCAAACCGGCTTTCAGTCGCTCCGCTTTGGCCTTCCTTGTCCACATCAAGCGCAAGAGAGCCCAATTTGACACTGCCACCTGCAAAGTTCTTAGGCAGCACTGAAACGTCGTTCAGCTTAAATGCGAGCGTTTGATAGGATCGCGACTGTGATGACCACAAGCCGTCAAACTCCGTTGCCCCAATGCCAAGCGTTGCGGCATTGAAGACTTCGATGCTCTTTGGAAACTCGAAGTCGGTTATCCTGTAGTTGCCGCTGTCGCCTTGCGGGGTCAGCTTGAAGGAAAGCGAACCAAGTGGCACGATTCCCATCAACAGCGCGTTATCTAGTTTTGCGCGGAAGCCATCACCGTCCGGGGTAACGTCCACATCGCGGGTGATGAGCGGTCCAATAACAGTGATCGGTAGCGGAGTGCTGAGCGCAGACAAAATATCGCGCTTGACGGTTTCCACGGTCTGGGCAAACGCCCCTTTCGCAGAAAGGCAGAAGCAAAGTAGTACCAAAAGTGTAAAGCGCATCGTTAACATCCTGAAGAACCAACCACCGCCCCAATCCAAGGAGTTGACCACCTGACCTTTTGAGTTTCAAGAGCCAAAACATACCGGAGATTTTGCAACCGGCGTCCGATCAAGGGCTCGGGACAGTGCCCTTCGCTCGACCTGCCCCTCGGCGACACTGCCTTTGGGACAAGATGTCGTGGGCACTTTAGATCGAAAGCATGGGCGCTTACCGACACAAGGCACCAAAAGTCCACTGACAGGCGGTTTGGGAGCACTATTTGAGAAAATCGAGCCTGATGACTATTCGGCCCGAACGAGCGGTGCTTCCGCATTGCGAAAGTTAGTCCTGACCGCACTTCTGAACGATCTGCTCACCGGGACGGTGTCGCCCGACTGCAGTGTCAGCCGAAAATTCTGTCCGACTTTTTCCCCCACAACCGCGGCTGAATACGCCACCCAATGAGAGCGATGAACCTGCATGCCGGTGGTCGCTGGCATTTCGCGTGTGACATCCGAGAACCGACACAAGACCATGCGGACCTCCTCGGTCGTGACTATTCGTACGTAGTGCTCCTGAGCCTCGATCCATGTGATTTGTCCCTCCAACGGAGGCGAAATTGCCGAGAGAATGGTTCCGGAACTCCGCTCCCGGTCCAGCTCTTCGCCATTCGGTGCCAAAGAACCGTGATCGCGGGAACCCGGACCGAGCCTCTGCATCATCAATTGCGGCAGACTTAGCAACACGCACAGGGCCAGGTGATTGTCGAACAGATAAATGAGTTCGAGAGCGAAAGCCGCGATGCGGGACAGCACATCGCCATTGCCATCTTCGATGCCCAGCTCCGGATAGCCGAGAACGATGTCGATTGCGGTGACCGAGAGAACGAAGGGAATATGGCTCGCCAGAATTGCACCAACGGCAATCGTTACAGTTGACGTGGCCTGAGGCGTGTATTTTTCCAGGGCCTGACGGGTGACGAGAAAGAGCAATCCTTCAATTGAAATTCTGATAATCCAGTAGACATAAGACCCAATCGCTGCGACCAAACCACCCTGCTGCATTTGCGTTGCAGCAATCAGCAGCGCCGCAAACAACGCGGTCAACGCCATGTAAGTCTCTTCGCGATGCTTCACCGGCGATCCCTTTGAGTAATACACTCATGCTTCTTGAATGGATTTATGCGCCCAAAAGACTGAAAACAAAAGCATTGTATGCTCGTCGTACAGCAGCAGCGGTTCTACGAACGGCATCCAAGTAAAGACCAGCCTGCCGCAGTTGCAGGCGAAGAACGGGAAAGGCCAAACTCACGCGATCAACCGTCGGGCACCACCGGCACAATCACTCTGCGAGAAGGCGATATCATGAGACTTTCAACTGCAATGGCATTGGCACTGCCTCTTCTGGCGACCGCGAACGTTGCCGCGTTTGCGCAGGAAAAACAAATGGGCTTCTTCGTGACCAGTGTCGGTTCCGGCAATGGCGGCAATCTCGGTGGCCTGGAGGGCGCGGATGCCCACTGCGCCAAGCTGGCGGAAGCAGCAGGATCCTCCGGGCGCACATGGAAGGCCTATCTGAGCACCCAGGAAGAAGGCAAACGCGGAATATCTGCGCGCGATCGAATTGGGACCGGTCCCTGGCACAATGCAAAAGGCGTCCTTATTGCCGAAGACCTCGATCAGCTTCATCTGAATGCAAATATTCTCAAATCGACTGCGCTGGATGAATCAGGCAAGCCTGTAAAGGGGCGCGGAGACAAACCCAATCAACACGACATTCTCACCGGCACCATGGCGGATGGTACCGCCTATTTCCCAAGAGAAGAAAATGACCGTACCTGTTCCAACTGGACCAGCTCCGGCGAAGGCAGTGCAACGGTCGGTCACCACGACCGTCACGGCGGTGGTAACACGTCCTGGAACCAGGCGCATAATTCTCGCGGCTGCTCACAGGAAGATCTGACAAAAACCGGTGGCGCAGGTCTCTTTATGTGTTTTGCGGCCGACTAACAACGCAAATCAAAGGGTTTGAACGGTGGACCACCCCGGTGGTTTACCGATCTCTTTGAAGCAGTCACGACGGTCGGCAAGTTTGCAGCGCGACAACACAGACTGCCTATCCCGTTCCCGAGCCAGACAAGCCTATTCCCATTCAATGGTACCAGGTGGCTTGCTGGTCACATCGTACACCACGCGGTTAATGCCCTGGACTTCGTTGATGATGCGGGTAGCGGTTTTTCCCAGGAAATCCATCTCGTAAGGATAGAAATCTGCGGTCATGCCGTCGACGCTGGTGACGGCACGCAGCGCACAGACGAACTCATAGGTTCTTCCATCGCCCATCACGCCCACCGTCTGCACCGGCAGAAGCACAGCAAATGCCTGCCATATCGCGTCGTACAGGCCTGCTTTGCGGATCTCATCGAGATAAATTGAATCTGCCTTGCGTAGGATATCGAGCTTTTCACGGCTGACGCCGCCCGGGCAACGGATCGCCAGGCCCGGACCGGGGAACGGATGCCGGCCGATGAAGCTTTCCGGCAGGCCGAGTTCTTTGCCCAAAACGCGGACCTCGTCTTTGAACAGTTCGCGCAGTGGCTCGACCAGCTGCATGTTCATACGTTCCGGAAGACCGCCGACATTGTGATGCGACTTGATGGTCACCGAAGGCCCACCCGTGAAACTGACGCTTTCGATCACATCAGGATAAAGCGTGCCCTGAGCAAGAAAGTCGGCACCCCCGAGTTTCTTCGCTTCCTCTTCAAACACTTCGATGAACAGGCGACCAATCGTTTTTCGCTTGGTCTCCGGGTCACTTTGGCCTTCAAGAGCATCGATAAACATGTCGCATGCATCGACGTGAACCAGGCTGAGATTGTAGTGCTCCCGGAACATTGCAACGACATCTGCCGCCTCGTTCATGCGCATCAGGCCATGATCCACAAGGATACACGTCAACTGGTCGCCAACAGCCTCGTGAATGAGCAAGGCCGCAACGGAGGAATCAACGCCACCAGAGAGGCCGCAAATCACCCGCTTGTCACCGACCTGTTTTCGGATTGCTGCGATGGCCTGGTCTTTGTACGCAGCCATGGTCCAGTCGGCTTCCAGTCCGGCGATTTTTAGGACAAAGTTTGACAAAAGCCGAGCGCCATCCGGGGTGTGCACGACTTCCGGATGAAACATGGTCGTGTAGTATCTGCGATGCTCATCGACTGCGATTGCAAACGGCGCATTCGGCGAGTGGCCTACAATCTCGAAACCTCTTGGAAGCTCTGTCACCCGGTCTCCATGACTCATCCAAACCGGATAAGCGCTGCCGACCTGCCAGAAATCATCAAACAGCGGAGATGCCTTTTTGATTTCCACATCGGCCCGCCCGAATTCTCGATGATGACCGCCCTCAACCGTTCCGCCCAATTGTGTGCAAAGCGTTTGCTGGCCGTAACATATCGCCAGAATAGGGACACCAGAATCAAACACCGCCTGCGGCGCCCGCGGCGAGCCCTGATCAATGACGGAAGCCGGTCCGCCGGAAAATATCACAGCGGAAGGCGCCATATTTTCAAATGCTTGTCCGGCGAGATTAAAAGGATGAATCTCGCAATAGACGCCACATTCGCGCACCCGCCGCGCAATTAACTGAGTAACCTGGGAGCCAAAATCGATGATGAGAACCGATTGATTGCGGTCGGCCATGTCAGGCTCCAGAAATGCGGGAATATTGACATCGCCTTTACGCCTTGCCGCAACAGGCGGCAACTCGCAAATCACTCTAATCTGTGAATGCAGGGCCGAACCGATCAGCGTCAAACCGCTAGAGAGACGCCTTCCCGTCGCGTGAGCCGAAACCCTCATTTGACTTGACCAGCTTTTCAACCAGGTTGCGGTTAAAGCTGGATTCAAGAGCGTGACGCAAGGAATTGTCCTTGGCCAGCATGCGGCCGAGATCGCGGTGGTTGAAACTAAGACAATGGACGGAATTGGTGACAACCGCTGTGGCTGTGGCGTTGGTCTTCAGCATAAAGCCAATTTCGCCGATAAAGTCGTCATGGCCGCAAACTCCGACCATATCGCCGCCCTTGTCGATGCGCACTGCCCCCTCGAGCAGAAACAGCAAGTTCTCGACTTTTTCTCCCTCGGTGGTGAGTACCGTTCCAGCGGGATATTCAACCCGCTTGGCCAGCTTCACAAGCCTGCTTGCATGCGCCTTTTCCACATTCGGCACTGCAGCTGCAATGAACTTGGCTTCGTCCTCTGAAAACCGTGCCCGGCGGTTTTCCCATTCGAGAATAAGCAGTTGCACGAGATTGGTCGTCACAAAGATGACCTCCCAGAACACGGTGACGAAGTCGTTGAGCCAGAAGTAGCCGTAGAACGCCGAAACCACACCTGCTGAGATCGCGATGGCGCGCAGCCATTTCATGGAGCGCATGAGCATCGAGGCTACGAGCAGAACGTACGAAAGATGCCCCACCAGTTTTCCCGGCGTGGCAAACTCCTCGATAATGTCGGCACCAATTTCCATGCTGTTTCTTATTCTCGACAGAGACGCTTTGACAGGTCTTCAGGATCGATGTGTGCGAAAACGCACACTTTCCAACTGGCTTAGTTCAGAAGCCAGATAGAGACGTTCAGGAGCAGGGCAAAGCCCAGCCACGCGATATATGGGATGAAACATACCGACGCCAAGCGATCTTTCTCCCAGGTCACACTAGCGAATGCCAGCGAGGCCAGCAGCGCACCGCCGATAACCCAGATAGCCCAAAATATCTGGTGCGCACCAAAAAATACGGGGCTCCAGGCAAAGTTGAGCACCATTTGGATGACCCAGTATCCCCAACCCGGGATCTCGCCATCGCTGATGAAAACCCGCCAGCCGGCGAACGCTATGAGCAGATATAGAATCGGCCAAACGAGGCCAAACGCGGCTGCGGGCGGGTTGAAGAACGGCTTGTTGAGCGCCGAATACCATTCGCCTGCCATGAACTGTGTGCCCATGAACGCACCAACCCCTTCAACAACGACAACGAATACAACGAGTAGAATGAAGCGGCTCATGTTTTGATTCCAACCTGGTTCCGGCCTGCCACGGCAAAGAAGAAGCCATCAGTGCCTGTGGAACAAGGGGTGAGGGTGACGGTTTTCATATCAGACGACCAGGGTTGCCGTTTGTCAAAGCCGAAAAGGTCCTGCCACACCTCGCCGACGGAAAGAAGTTCGAACTCCGGATTGTCCTCGATGAAGGACTGTATCTGGTTCTCGTTTTCTTCAGGCAAAACGCTGCACGTGATGTAGATCAGATAACCGCCCGGGCGGACAAATGGTGCTGCCTCAGAGAGGGCCTCTTCCTGCTCGGTCATCCGAGTTTCGAGTGCTTCTTTCGTCAGTTTCCATTTCGAATCTGGCCGCCGTCGCCAGGTCCCCGTGCCCGTGCACGGGGCGTCGACCACAACGCGATCCATCTTGCCGACAAGGTCGGACAGATCGTCATCGGGTGCATGGACCTGAGAGTTGCGGACACCAGCGCGCTTCAGACGTTCATAGATTGGCTTTAACCTCTGTCTGTCGGCATCATATGCGTGGATCTGCCCCTTGTTTTCCATGCTTGCCGCCATGGCCAGTGTCTTGCCACCGGCCCCGGCACAGAAATCAAGCACCTGTTCTCCGGGGCGGGCAAAGACGAGGTCAGCAACGATTTGACTGCCCTCATCCTGTACTTCAAACCAGCCTTTTTGAAACGCCGCGTCGGCCTGCACGTTTGGCGTGCGGGATGCCCCCTGCCCTGCGGCGATGCGCAATCCGTGCCGCGCGATAGCGGTCGGAACGGCGCCGGACTTGTGAAGAGCTTTTGCAACCTTGCCAAGACCGGCCTTCAAAGTGTTGACCCTCAGATCGACAGGTGGCCGTTCCGCTAACGCCTGCGCCTCCACAACCCATTGTTCAGCAAAGTTTGCCTGCATGGATCCGGCCAGCCATTCTGGAACGTCAGCCTGGATGTGCGATGGAGCATCTGTAAGGCTGCGGGACAGATAAGCGGCCGCCTCCTGTTCGGTCAGCGGGTCAGGAGCGAACTTGTCGCCATCAAACGCCTCGTTCAGCGATTCCGGCGTAAAGCCCCAGCTCCGCAGCAGGGTACCGAGTACGAGGCGACGGGTCTTGTCGCTGTCCATCAAATACCGGGTAGAGCTCTTTCGACGCAGACCGTCGTACACAATGTTGCCGATCGCCGATCTGTCACCAGATCCAGCAAATCGGTTGTTTACGCCCCAGTCCCGCAAAGCGACAGATGCCGGTCGGTTGCGTTTTTCTATGTCCGACAGAACGTCGATTGCCGCCTGAACGCGACCGCCCAGCCTCATCTCTCAGGCCGCTGCAATAAAAACAGCGGATAGTACGAACTCCACCAGCATTAACAAAAACACCTGGACCGATCGAAAAAAAGTTTTCCGGCGCTTCAACACAGTATTTGTGGTTATCATTTCGCGCGCGTGAACGATCCTCAGTGCCACAAAACTGCCGGCGAGAATGACGGTAATCCAACTGCTGATCGAGGCAGCGATACCAGCCACCACCAGAGCATAGAACATGACGGGCAACTCGAACTGGTTTGCCACCGCACGCGCAAACACACGCAGATCTGCGGGTTCATTTTCAGTCGCTTTGTACAGATCGGCGGTAATCCGGCCAGCCTTTCCCGCGGCCATGCGGGCCTTTGACAACTGAATATACAGATATATGGCGAGGCCCATTTGGCCAGCCAGGATCAGCAACAGCAATTTGACCTTCAGGTCAGGGGCAAAAGTCCAGAGCAATAGCAGGCTTTCCATGAAACTATCTCGCTTTCATCGACCGGTATAATTGGGGCTTTCACGCGTGATACTGACCGAGTGGGCGTGGCTCTCAGACAGTCCGGCGCTCGATATTCGGACAAATTTTGCCCGTTCAACGAACTCTGGCAGCGTCGGGGCTCCAACATAACCCATTGAGGCCTTCAATCCGCCTGCCAGCTGGTGCAGCACAGAACCGACCGGCCCTTTGTAGGGCACCTGCCCTTCAATTCCTTCAGGAACCAGCTTCAGCGAGTCTGTCACTTCCGACTGGAAATATCGATCTGCAGATCCGCGCGCCATTGCGCCAACCGATCCCATGCCCCGGTACGATTTGAACGAGCGCCCCTGATGAAGATAGACTTCTCCCGGACTTTCATCAGTCCCGGCCAAAAGCGAGCCCACCATTACAACCGAAGCGCCGGCAGCGAGTGCCTTGGCAAGGTCACCAGAATACTTGATGCCGCCGTCGGCGATGATCGGGATGTCGGATTTATTAGCTGCTTCCACCGCCCCCATTATTGCTGACAACTGGGGCACACCCACGCCGGCGACCATTCGAGTGGTGCATATGGAGCCAGGGCCAATGCCGATTTTCACAACATCTGCACCAGCATCGATCAAAGCCTGCGTACCCGCCGGGGTTGCCACATTCCCCGCAGCTATCCGCACGTTGTTTGAGAGTCTTTTGACACGGTCGACGGCGTCAAGAACACGCTGGGAGTGTCCGTGAGCAGTATCAATAACCAACAGGTCCACACCGGCCTCGATCAGCCTTTCCGCCCGCTCGAAGCCATCAGGACCAACCGTGGTTGCCGCACCGACCCTGAGACTGCCATTTTCATCCTTTGTCGCACTGGGATTGAGCTGGCTTTTCTCCATATCTTTGACGGTTATCAAACCTGTACAGCGACCTTTACCGTCAACAACCAGAAGCTTTTCGATCCGATGCTGATGCAGCAGCCTTTTGGCCTGCTCCTGATCGACGCCCTCTTTTACCGTGACCAGTCCTTCGCGGGTCATGAGTTCATAGACTTTTTGTTTAGGGTCAGAGGCGAATCGAACATCGCGATTGGTCAAGATACCAACGAGCCGGCCGGTCGCGTTCCCGCCCTTGCCACCATTCTCAACCACCGGAACACCGGAAATCTTGTTTGCACTCATCAGGTCAAGGGCGTCCTGCAGCGTAGCATCAGGGCCGATAACCAGTGGGTTCACCACCATGCCGGATTCGAACTTCTTAACCTGTCGAACCTCCTCAGCCTGTTCCTCAGGAGTCAGATTCCGATGGACAATCCCGAGGCCACCGGCTTGTGCCATGGCTATCGCCAACTGGGACTCCGTTACCGTGTCCATCGCTGCAGACAAGATGGGCAGGTTCAGAGAAATGTCATGGGTGAGCCGGGTCGAAATGTCGACCTGACTGGGCATGACCTCCGAATGCCCTGGTTGCAGAAGGACGTCGTCGAAGGTGAGTGCCTGTTCACCTGTGGCAGTTGAAATAATTTCGGCCATTGGGGTCAAACCTGACTGGTCCGCTCTGGGAATGGATGAGCGAACGAATGGGTGTGTTTGACGCCGTTCGCTACCATGGGTGCGGCAGATGTGAAAGAGGTCATGAACGCGCAACCCATCTTTCGTGTTGATGATATTTTTGGCCGCCGCAGACCACGCAAAGAAAGGTTTTGTTAACAGCACCCCGCCAGTGTGGACGGTCAGTTAGCATCGGTTGATTCGTATTGTGTACAGCCACCTTCTTGAGGGGTGTCGATACGCATGTATTCGATTCACAAAGCCGTTTTTGTTCTTTCTGTCCTTTTCTCGATGTCCACATTCTCACAGGCCTATGCATGCCTGGGGGTATCACGCAGTATTTCAGTGAACTCGTTCAGCGCAAACAAGGGTGTTGGCCCCGGCGCGGGACTTGGTCTGCGGGATGGTGAAGTGGTGCTGACATTTGACGATGGACCCAGCCGCGCGCACACACCCCGTGTTCTGGCGGCCCTGTCTCGCGAATGCACGAAGGCCACGTTCTTTATGGTCGGCCGCATGGCTCAGGCTCACCCGGCAGTGGCCCAACGAGTGGCACGTGCCGGCCACACAATTGCGCATCACACGCACAGCCACGCAAATCTGGCTCAACGCTCTCCGACCGCTGCCAACACCGAGATTCAACGCGGCATTGCAGCCGTCAACCGGGCGCTTGGTTCCTATCGCCGTCGCAGCACCCGGCTGTTTCGCTATCCTTACCTTGCACGCAGCAACACCGTCGACGGCATTTTAAAGCGCAACGGTCTCATCCCGATATCGGCCGGCATATTGAGCCTGGATTGGCGCGGCGGTTCGGGGGCGGCTGTTGTGACCAGAGTCATGAGTCAACTTAGCCGGAAAAGACGCGGTGTCATCCTGCTACATGACATTCAGGGCCGCACCGCGAGCATTTTGCCGACTCTCCTGCAGCGGTTGAAACAGGGCGGTTACAGGGTTGTACATCTGCGCAGTGGCGGAGTGCGGCTCAAAGACACCCCGGTTGCGGCGCTCAATCCCGCACCGGCGAAAAGTTCCGGTTCGGGAAGGTTGGAGATAAACATCACTCGCCCGTCCTGCAGTGGATTCTTCTCCTGCTGGCGCCAACGCAGGGTGGCAAAGAAAGCTCGTGCCGAGCACCTCAAACGTGTGGCTGCGGCCCGCACCGCCCGACGCGGAACCGACAAGACGACGACCGGCTCGATCAGGCGACCTGCACGCAAAGGATTCTTTGCTCGATGGCGCGAACGCGCCCTTGCCCGCCGCTCAGAACGAGACAGGAAACTCGCGGACAGGCGTATCGCATCTGTCAGCTTCACCCGCCGTTCCGGGGAAAGAAAGACCGAGCGCAAAGGCTTTTTTGCTCTGCTGCGCGAACGCCGTGCCAGACGCCGAGCTTCTGAAGGGCTTGACGGTCAGAGTGCCAGAGGCACTCTTCTCAGCAGTCAAAGGACACGCGAGGCATTCGTGCCAGGCCGCTGAAGATCGAGTTGATAACTTTCCGCCACATAGCGGAATCCGACTTCCTTGTGCTCAACATATCCGACCGCGGGAAATGGCATGTGGTAACCGGTAAACGGGATGCGATCACTGGCAATCATGCCGAACAACGATTTACGAGTGGCGGCGGCGGCTTCTTTGTCCATATCAAACCGCACGCGCCAGTCAGGTCTCTGCAATAACGCAACACAGTGATTTGCCGCGTCCGCGTTGATCAGCAGGCGTCGGCCGTCGCTCTCAATGTGATACGCCGTGTGGCCGGGCGTGTGACCAAGGAGGCCAGCCCTCGGATTCCTGATGTAACCTCACCCTCGTTCTTGATCGTGGTGATTTTCCCGTGCAGAGGCACAACGTTGGCGGCCGTCAGTTTGGCAACACTTTCAGTCGCTCCGGTTTGAACGGAATCTGCAGTCCAGAAGTCCAATTCCGTCTCGCTGGTAACATAACGGGCATTTTCTAATACAGGCTTTCACGCTTTCATCAGGCCGCAAACGTGATCGGGGTGGAAATGCGTCAGCACGACAGTGTCGACCTGATCGGTTGTCTAGCCGGCGTCCGCCATCCGTGCAGCGACCTGACACTTGTCTCCACCGGGTCCGGTGTCCAAAAGAACAAGCTCTGCACCCATGTTTATCAGCACTGGCGTGAAGTAGAACACAGCCTGATTTGAAGGCAGGTTGTTTTCCTGCATCGTTTTTCGACGGCTGCAGCTTCCTGGTCTTCCCCAAAAATGGGATGTGGCCCATCGACCGGGCGTGAGGCGTCCAAATAAGTCGTGACCTCAAATTCACCAAGCTTGAACCGGTGATGGGTCGCCTGCGATGGGCCCAGCATCTCGGCCTTACCGCGAGCGGTTCGTGTCATGAGCATGGGGGCGGCGAGCGCAAGATTTGTCGCCGTTATGGTTTGAAAAAAGCTGCGGCGGGAGAACGAGTTGGACAAATAAGCTCTTGTATTGGGGGCGACCGGGACGCCAATCGTGCGGGGCGTTGTGCTAAGCAGGAAGAGCGATGCAAATTAGTCCGGTAAGCATTTCCCGCAATGCGGCAAAGCCGAGACACGATGGCATTAACTTATTGTGAGCGGCGCTACTTCCGGTTTTTGGCGAGCAGGTAGAGCTCGACCGAACCGTCGCGGCTGGCAGGCGGTTTGACGTGGTGGGAAGCGCCAAAATTCTTCTTCATCAGATCGAGAAGTCCCTGTTCAGTGCCACCCTGGAAAGTTTTCGTCAGGAAATGCCCGCCCGGAGGCAGCACCTGCAGGGCGAAATCCAGGGCCACTTCCACCAGCGCCATGGTGCGTATGTGGTCGGTACGACGATGGCCAATGGTCGGGGCGGCCATATCGGAAATCACCAGATCGGGCTTGTGACCGCCAAGTGCCTCCAGCAGCATATCGGGCGCGTCATCGTCGAGAAAATCCTTTTTCAGGATCGTCGCACCCGGCACAGCGTCCATATCAAGATAGTCAATTCCGACCACCCGCATGTCATCAGCAGTCGAGCCGACCGCGTTGACAGCAACCTGGCACCACCCGCCAGGGGCAGCTCCCAAATCCACTACGCGCTGGCCCGGTTTTAAAATCTCATAACGCTCGTTAATTTCCAGAAGTTTATAGGCGGCGCGCGACGCATAGCCCTCTGCCCTGGCACGCTGTACATAGGGATCGTTCAATTGCCTTTGCAGCCAAAGGGTCGACGAGATCTTGCGCCCGCGGGCGGACTTCACCTTGGTGTGCATGTTGCGGATGTTGAGCGTGCGTCCGCTGCTACCCGGCGTTTTCCCACCCCCCTTGCCGCCGGTTTTTTTGGCCATCAGATCACTTACTCCGGTTGCGGAAACGGTTGGGGCGCCGTTGCCACGCATTGTCTGCGTTCATCATCTGGGTCAGCAATCCTTCCCGCAACCCACGATCAGCAACCCGCAGGCGCGGACACGGCCAAAGTTTCTGAATGGCGACCAAAATTGCGCATCCGGCAAGCACCAGGTCCGCCCGATTGCGGCCGATACACGGATTGTCGACACGCTGTTCGAACGACATTGTGAGCAATTCTTCAATCATCGCATCAACTTCAGCTGCGGCCATCCATGTTCCATCAACTCGCCGCCTGTCGTAGCGTGGAAGTTTGAGGTGAATACCGGCCAATGTGGTTACGGTCCCGGATGTACCGAGCAAATGTATTTCGCCGCTGCCTGCTGCTTCATCAAGAGCATTTCGCCCGTCAAAACCATTCAGGTGATCAATAACTTCGTCCACCATGTCGTTAAAGATGCCGCGGGTGACCAGTTCACCACCGCCGTGCTTCTCCGAGAGAGTCACAACTCCCATGGGCAGCGATGTCCAGGAAACGACGTTCTTGGAAAGATCGAACTTGTGACGGTTGCGAAGGTCCAGCAGGGCTAATTCAGATGACCCGCCACCGATGTCAAACAGAACTGCACCTGAGGCCCGCCGATCAACTAAAGAGCAACAGCCTGCCACTGCAAGCTTGGCTTCGGTTTCACGATCAACAATTTCAAGATCGAGCCCGGCTTCGTCCCTGACGCGATTAAGAAACGCTTCTCCGTTCTCTGCACGGCGACAGGCTTCGGTCGCGATCAGCCGCACTCCCTTAACTTTGCGGTTGCCGAGTTTTGTGGCACAGGCTTTTAGTGCTTCGACGGCTCTGTCCATTGCCGGGTCGCTTAATCGGCCGGAAGCAGCCAGCCCTTCGCCGAGACGCACAATACGTGAAAAGGCATCTATTACTTTGAATCGCCCGGGCTGCTGAGGAATGGCGACCAGCAGCCGACAATTATTGGTTCCCAGATCAAGCGCAGCATAGGCATTGGTGGGTCGGCGCGTCCGGGCATTTGCGGAACCGTGCGATTGCTGTTGCTGCAATCCTGAGCGCGGTTCGGCTGCCCGGTTGGCGTCGTCTGAGTTGCCGTCGCCTTCCGCCTTACGTCGATTTCGGTCCCGCGCGTTGACACCTGGGCCTGTCTCGACCGCTGCTGGAGCAGAATGTTCAGCCTGCTTCTTACCCCGACGGCGCCGGCGTCTTGATCGCTTGTTTCGACGCGGCTGATCAAGAGCGTCGACACCGTTGCCGTTGGAAGCCTGCGGAATCGGGTCAGATGGTGCTGGTGCGTGGGCTTCGGTCGCAACTCGGGTGTCGGCATTGGACTGCCCTGAAGAAGCTCCTGCCATGTCGGCCTGAACGCCATTGGAAGTTCGTTTTTTCCGCCTTCGGCGGTTCTTTCGACGCTTCCTGGTACCCGCGTCATCCGTTTTGTCTACGGATTGATCATGCAGAGCACCGACATTCTGTTCCGGCCGTTCGGGAGACGCATCTCCCGCCTTGTCATCGGACACCGGTATTACCACGTCCTGCCGCTGTGCCCGCCTGAACGACAAGTCGCAGGAGCACGGTCTGGCAAGACCTTATATTTCAGTTGGGAGAAGTTTATCACTGATAACACGCTTAACAAGCACTTTCGAAAAGCTCCTGAAATCGCCCCGTCAATACCCTTGACCTGCCTCACCCCAGTGCCTAGAAGCCACGCACGCAGTCCGGGCCAAGGATCGGATCTGCAGCCGTTGGGGATTAGTATAACGGTAGTACAGCGGACTCTGACTCCGTCGGTCCTGGTTCGAATCCAGGATCCCCAGCCAGCCAGTCACCCCAATGGTACTGTCAGAAGAAACTAGAAGGCCATGATGTGGGGCAGGCCGATCATCCTGGTCGGCAATGATCCGCCGCCATTCGTCCAATGCGACATTGCGGCTGACCCTGAAGTTGTCGCGGCCTAAGAGACGGCATACTTGACTAAAGTGTTTGTGGATCGAGGACTGGACAGACCCGAATTTCTGCAAAGTACCGATCTGTGTAAAGCCAAGTATTGAGCATTCTCTTCGTCAAAACGGGTGGTGCGGGTTCTCCGCCCGGTCGTTTCACCACCGACCAGTTGCTTGCTTGTCGGTGTTATCGAGAACCTTCATCGCAGCATGGGTGGACCGCAGCTTGTCTGTGACGACAACTTCCGGCCGCCCATAGCGTTCTATGGATATTTTGAAGAACTTCAACGCAGCTCTCCGATCACGACGCTTTGTGAAGTAGCGTTCCAGAACTTCACCCTCATGGTCCACGGCACGCCAGAGGTAGCGCGTTTCTCGATTGATCTTCACGATGACCTCGTCGCGGAGCTCACGCCAGTTTGAGTATTAACGTAGCTCCTGGACCTGCTTCCTGCGGATCTCGGAAGCAAATATTGGGCCGAATCTGATCCACCGGAACCGAACCGTCTCGGGGCTGACTTCGATGCCGCGCTGGTGCAGCAGATCCTCACCATTTCGAAGCGAAAGTGGGAACCTGCCATACATTATGACAACTAGACGGACGATCTCTGAACCGGTTTTGAAGTATCGAAATGGGGAGCGCTTTTTCATTCAGTGAAGACACGAAACCGCCCGCCCCGTCTCAAACTGGCTTCCTATGACACTGCCCTTTGAGGAACACTGAATTGCCGCATTGAGCCCGGGTTACCATATGCTGCGCGCTTAACCGAGGTCCGCTTCAGCGCAAAACTGGATCAAACATCTCTCCGATAGAAGTTCGACACAACGCCATTGGCGAGGCCCTCACATGTCGTCAGTCTTAGGCCCAGAGGCGGATGGGAAACTTCGAACAATCGCTTTCCGGCACCGACCAGAACCGGGAAAGTCCAGATCCGAAACTCGTCTATCAGATCATGCTTCATCAATGACTGGATCAGGCGCGCGCTGCCGTGGACCTGAAGCAATGGGCCGTCATACGACTTCAGCTCGTTTATTTCGCCCACAAGGTCGCCCGTGATCGTATGGGATTTCTGCCATTCAGTGGTAAGTGGCGTGGATGTCGCGACATATTTCTCTGCGTTGTTAAGCCTTTCAGATGCTTTCGATTTTGCAGCGTTCGGCCAGTGTCCCGCAAAAAGATCATAGGTTTTGCGCCCGAACAGAATGTCGTATTGCTCGGACATAGCTGCTTGTTCCACATGAGGCATCACCCCTTGCCAGTACGGAGCGGCCCATCCGCCATGTTTAAAACCCCCTGATGGGTCTTCTTCGGGTGAACCCGGTGCCTGCATCACACCATCGAGTGTTACAAAAACAAGGATTGCCAGCTCGCGCACTTTAGCCTCCCACCGGCAGTTGCGCCCCAAGCAAAACGACGAGTTTGTCAAACGCCTGGTTCCAGCCGCCCGCGCCTGCGGTGCCTTCGACAACACCAACATGCACCATGATCATCCTGGTTTTGTCGCCCACCTCGCTGAGTTCTACAGTCACTTCGGTGATGTCGGGGAAATCGTCGGGCATCCCCATACTCTGTGGTGGAATGATGTTGCCAGCCTCATCACACATGCTTTCGGTGTAGACGAGGCGGTGCGGTGCGTTGACCTCCTTGTAGAGACCTGTGAACCACATCGACATGGATCGCTCAGGCGATTGCATAGCCATGCATATCTTGCGCGCACCGCCGACAGTGACATCCATTTCCGCAGTGGGAACAGACATTCCGTTGGGACCATACCACTGTTTGAACAACTCAGGATCGGTCCACATTTGCCAAACCAATTGGAGCGGCGCGTCGAATTCACGTTCAATGCGTACCCAGTCCTGTTGGTCACTCATGATGATTGTTCCTTTATGTTATCCAATAGATTTTCCATGGTGTTAAATCGGACCTCCCAGATGTGACGGTATTTTTCCGTCCAGTCGGCGACTGCTTCGATGGGGCCGGCATCAAGTGTGCAAGGGCGAAATTGGGCATTCTTTTCGCGTTTAATGAGTCCGGCATTTTCAAGCACTCGAATGTGTTTTGAAACTGCGGGCAGCGACATTTCAAAAGGTTCCGCCAAGACGTTCACAGTCGTCTTGCCCTGTGCCAAACGCGCCAGAATGGCTCGGCGTGTTGGGTGTGCTAAAGCCGAAAAAGCGGCGTCGAGTCTATCATCCAGGTTCATCCATCAATTATTAAACCGATAGGTTAATTAGTCAACTGGTTTAATATGGCGAATGAAATGATCAGGCCCGCGACCTGGAGCGCTGCTTGCTTCAGTACCCGGCGAACAACCCGAGATGAAGCAGACGCCCGAGCGCCAGTCGCGAACACCCGATTCGCCCGCAAAACCGACGTCCGAGCTGCTGTTTCAGCGATGCAAATGAATGGCCGTCTTGGAGAAACAAAGCGCAAACTTCTGTGGCAGCTTAGATGACCGGTAAGGGCTGCGAATGACAGCTGGTTTGACCTGCTGATGTTAATTGCCAAGAACTGGATCGAGCCCTTGTTGCAATCCCGCGCCAGATCGCTGTCAGATCAAAGCAAAGGCAGTGCTTCGCAATTGTTGACTTCGACTGGAGTTTTAGACCTTGAGGATCATGGTCCTTTGCCGGGCTGATCCGATCAATGAATTGCAACAGGTGTATATTGAGCGTGAGGTACTGAATGCTCCGCTGCTCCGTGTTATTGGTGCAGTTGGGTCCGGCCAGTCGAGGTCGGATGATGAGCGAGTCATCAGCCGCAAGCAAATGCGGAAGAGCAAATTTTGGAGAATGCCAAAATGTTTGTCTTTGCATCCCAAATCATCGTTCTGGCAATCGGGGTCGCGGTAATCGCGCTCGCGGCCTGGGGAGTATTCGCGCCGGAAAAGCTGATGGCGTTTGTTGCGTCGGCTATGGACAAGCACTGGGGAATTTACATTGCCGTTATTGTAAGATTGGTTTTGGGATCGGCCCTGATCGTTGTCGCGCCAACCTCCCACTTCCCAATCGTTTTTCAAACGCTGGGGGTGATTGCCATTCTAGCTGCAATTGTCCTGGTATTTATGGGCCGAGAGCGACTTCGACGGTTTGTCGTCTGGTGGTCTGAGCGGTTTTCCGCACGAATGATCAGGTTGTGGTTGTTGTTTGGAATGGCTTTCGGCGGTTTCCTTGTCTATGGCGTTTTGTAGACACCGCTTCTGATTGGTTCATGATCGAAAAAGGGTGTGTGATTGCTGTGTTGTAGCCTCACTATTGGCTCTGGCCGACCCATTGTTGCAATGGCAGTTTTCAGGAATTCGATCAAAGGTTTGGGACGAAGTTCCGGGGCCGGCTTTGGGCCGATTTTGCCTGAAACCCATGACGATTGAACCACAAGCTTCTGTGACCCCCGATTCTGGAGATTGGAGCAGGACAATTTGGAGGATACGCCGAGAGTCCTTACACTCCGACATCCAAGATTTGAGAGGGTGGCATGCGTTGCGAACGATGTGGGATTGACCATCACGATACTCCTGAAAATGAGCTCGTATTGGCCAGGGACGGCAGGCGGGTCTGTCGGAGTTGTGAGCGGATAATTGAGCGGCAATCCCCCCATTACGGCTGTTTGATGCACTCGTCGCTAAGCAGCGAAGGTCTGCTTCCAGGTACTCGAAATCCAAACTTGCCAACCACGTGAACGGCGGCCGGGGATCTTAGGCCACATTCAAAGATGAGCGCTCTCATTCAAGGCCACGGTGCGCGTTGAGCCCTTTTTGACGATCGTTTGAGACTTCAATTGGTCAAACTGCAACTATTGTATTGCGCCACTTGGTTTGGCGAAATCGACACCAGGCCCACAGTTCAGGGCATGGCATGTCAGTCTCGTGATCTCGAAATTGAGCAGGGGTAACTCCAGTGGCAGAATTCATTCAGGCGAATGTGTAGCGGGAAGGCTTTGATGTTGCGGGAAGTGATCATCCCGGTCTGCAATGATCTGTCACCATTCGTTCAAGGCGGTGTTGCAACTCACTTTGAAGTTGCCGCGGCTTAAGTGACCACGTTGCCGGTTAAAGTGATTGTGGATTGAAGAATGGACGGATGAGAATTTCTGCATACTGTTTGTCGGTCTGAAGCCAGACATGACAGCTGGACGGATGATCTCCGGAATCGTTTTGAAGTATCGAAAGGAGGAGCGCTTTTTTGTTCTGTCAAAATATGAATCCGCCCTACCCGTCTCAAACTGGTTTCCTCTGACAATGCCGCCGGTAGCGTTAGCAGCTTCTGGTCTGGAATCTTTAAGTGCTCAAGGGTCGTTTGGAGCGCAAGTGCCCCGTATTGCCGCTGTGCACGAAGGACCGCAATTCATTTGTGTTGACATGTCCACACCTCGAATTGCCAATTGCCAAGGGAAAGTAACGGGAGAAAGCCATGCCAGATAGACAAGAACCTGACACCTTTGCTGCATTGGAAAAGCGAGAGTGGGCAGATGCGGGTGTAGCGCAATCCTACGCTCGGGTCTTTGCGGAAGCGGCTGATATGGTGGTGCCTCATCTGGTAGAAGCGGTCGGAGCCAGAAGCGGCACCAAGGTGCTCGACCTGTGTTGCGGGCATGGTAATGTAACTGCCGGTCTGGTCAGAGCAGGGGCGCAGGCAACGGGCCTCGATTTCTCGCCTGCCATGCTGGACATGGCACGCGCCGCTGTACCGGAGGCTCAGTTTGTCGAAGGCGATGCGATGGCCCTGGATTTTGAGGAAGGGTCTTTTGATGCCGTGACGATAGGTTTCGGGATGCCGCACGTACCCGAACCTCCAAAAGTTATGTCCGAGGCGCGCCGCGTTCTGCGTCCCGGCGGGCGGCTGGCGTTCTCGGTCTGGTGTGGGCCTGAGGTAGATACCGCCCTTGGATATGTCTTTGGCGCTATCGCTCAGCACGGAGCCGCCGATATTGCCTTGCCGGCGGGCCCCGGTGCAAATGACTATGCCGATCCCGCATTAGCTTTCCCGGCACTGAAAGAAGCCGGATTCGCCGACTGCAGCCAATCAACAGTTGCTTCGAAGTGGCAGGTGAGTGACCCCGGCGCGCCTTACGATTACTTTCGTGATGGTACGGCGCGAGGGGGCGCGCTGCTGCGCCCGCAGCCATCGGAATGTGCAACGGCGATCCGGGCGGCTGTGGTCGCCAAGGTATTGGAAAAACACGGGCGAGGACCCAACTGGCAGGTGCCAATTCCCGCTGTGGTGACCATCGCAGTTGCAGTGTAGCGACGTGCGCCGAAAGAGCGCATTTCGATCGGTGACCAAAAAACTACAGTGAAGACCCGCAGTACCATATTGTTGACATTGCTCGGAAGCGGCCGTCGGCGCAGATGCAGCGAAACTCCGCATCGCCGCCATCTGCCAAGTTCTGCAGACGGCCGATACTGAGGGCAATTTCCCGACATTGTCAGTCGCGAACGTCGGGCACAGGCGATCATTCATCTGGTAGTCACACAGTGCAATCTTCACCACGGCCACGCCATGTCCAGCATCGCATACAACCCGAACTTCGAGATCAGCCATCGCATTGGATTGGTGTTTGTGTTTTCTGCGGGAGTGCTGTGGTCGACTGTGGGTCTCGGCATCAGGCTGATTGAAGAGGCCGGCGTGTGGCAAATTCTCCTTTACCGCTCCGTTGCGCTTAGCCTGTTTCTTTATGTCGTGCTCCGTCTGCGTAACGGTGAAAGTCCATTTACCCAGGCCCGGCGCTCCGGCCTGCCCGCCGCAATTGCCGGACTGGCCCTGGTCGCCGCCTATGCAGGCGGGATTTATTCAATCCAGGTTATCCCGGTCGCAAACGCACTTTTGCTTTTTGCAACGGCGCCCTTCATGACCGCCATTCTGGGCAGGTTTGTCCTACAAGAGCAGGTCCGCCCGGCGACGTGGATCGCCATCGTTGTGGCGATGGTTGCGGTCGCGATTATGGTCTCCGGGCAAACTTCCGCTGGCGCGGTAGACGGCAATTTTTCAGCGCTTGGCTCCGCCTTTGGGTTTTCGGTGTTCACTGTCGCGTTGCGCTGGGGCAAGTCTGGCGAAATGCTTCCTGCGGTGTTTCTGTCCGGAGTTTTTGCCATCATTATCACATCTGCCATATGCCTGTTTTTGGGCTTGTCTTTCGTCCTGTCCCTCCGTGACAGTGGTATTTCCATGGGCATGGGAGTCTTTCAGGTGGGCGCGGGATTGATCTTATACACCTGGGGCTCACGCACCCTTCCAGCCGCGGAACTGACATTGCTTTCCCTTGCCGAAGTCGTGCTCGGACCTTTCTGGGTCTGGCTGTTTTTGGGAGAAGATGCTTCGTTCAGAACCCTCATCGGCGGCGCACTGCTCTTGGCAACGATCACAGGCAATGCATTGACCGGCAGACAACGAAAGCCTCCGCCGATTGGCAGGACGTAAAGCCTGCCAGAGAAATTGGTTTCTTCTGACAATGCCCAGAGGAGGCATAAGACTGCTGTTTTGATTGCCGTCGCACACTGCGTAGTCGAAAAATCGGTGAAAGAAATTGTGGCTTCGTACGGCATGCATTCCTGAAAAACGAAGGCATGTTCAGATTTGGATGGAGCCGAAATCCAGCCGATGAATTTGGAGGCACATCATGTTTTTTGTCGGTTGACGAAGAATGGTACAAAGCAGATTGAGGCTCAAACAACTGGAAACACTTGTTTGCATCATAAGTGCCGGGACTCTCCGCAAAGCGCGTCAATAACGACAACCAGCTTTACTCTCAAACAGTCGCAAAGCCGGGAAAAACAAAGGGGTGCACAGATTGTGCACCCCTTAGAAAAGCTTATTGCGGCTTAAGCCGCGGCAACATTTGGCTCGGCTTTGTGCAGTGAGACGACGGCCAACACTGTCAGGCCCAGGACCATGTAGTACCAGAACTCGATACCAGTGAACCCGAGCACCAAAGGCGCGGCTGCGAATACTACTCCCACCATACCATCAACGGCCAGGTGGAAACTGTAGGGCAGAATTCTGAAAACCCCGAGATGGTGGTCAGTCAAAATGGTGAGGCCAAGAGCTGCGACACCGGTAGCCACTGAAAGCCAAAAGGCCAGTGGGTTCACAGCACCGAGACCAAGAACAAAAGGCATAGCCATCAAAGACAGAGCCACCGGATAATCCAGATAGGCGTGAATTTCTTTAGTTATGAAGCGGGTGAGCATTGGATTTCCTTTCCAGCATGGAGATGTCGGTCTCGACATCAATAGACAAACACTAGGAACGCAGACCCGTTCACTCTATGCTCGAAAGTTCGTAAAAATGTGCAGATCGTTCAGACTAATGAACGGACAGCGCCTGCGCTTGCTTGCGAAAGCTGGCGGGAGTCATTCCAATCTCTTTCTTGAAAACCCGGGCAAAGGCGGAATCTGAAGCATATCCCGCGCTTTCAGCAGTGTCTGTCAGACTGTTAGATGGATCGGCCAGACAACGTTTAGCGATCTCCATGCGCCAGGCCGACACATATTGCATGGGTGACATTTCCATTTTTCTTTGGAACTGAACCGCAAAATTTGTTCGCGACATACCGGCTTCCCGGGCCATCGCTTCGACTGTCCACGAAGCGCTCGGCTTCTTGTGAAAGGCATCAAGTGCTTTGCACAAATGAACATCCGAGAACCCATTGAGCCCCCATTGTGCAGATTCATCGCTTTCGATGAATGCGCGAACGGCTTGTGTCAGAATTGCTTCCGACATTTTCAGGGCAATGAGATCGCCACCCAGTTTATGCCCGCCAGCTTCATCGCCGATCACCCGAAGGGTTGCCTCCATCCAACGACCGGCGACCTCTCCATAGTTTTTGATGTGAATGAGAGGTGGCAAACGATCGATCAATATGTGACGCGCATGTCTTTCAAATGAAAAGTGTCCGCAAATGAGCTGCGTCTCATTGTCGTCTTCATCACCCCCGTAAACCAGCACACCTGTTCCGTCGTACCCGGACTTCTCCAGCACTGTATCGAGGGGCAGAGTGTGTTTTTCAGGGTCTTTCCCACAATAGAGGCTGTGAGCGGCCCCATGCGGTATAATGATGAGATCGCCCTGAGCCACCGTAATCGGTTGGTCAGCGCCATCGACCGCCACAACGCAGTTGCCGCGATGAGCGAAATGAAAGCGAGCCACATTTTCAAAACTGGGAACAGCGACGCCCCAGGGCATCGTAAAAGACGTTCGGAAATAGAGCGTGCCCTGAACCGAAATTTTCGTGAGAATGTCACTGAGAAGATCAAGCATGCTCCTCTGTCGCACACAAAAACGCGATTGAACAGTACGCTGAACGATCTGCACATTATTTCGCATGATCTGCTGAATCTTGCCACCAATCAGCGACGATGACCGCAGGATTGTGCATTGAAGCGGATATGTGAAGGACCAGGCTGCCTATCTGGACCTAATCTCAAGAACCAGCTCCCCTCCCCCCACAATATTCCGCGAGGAAATGTCGCCCGCCTCACCTTACTGATCGGTATGTAGGTAGGTTTGTTGAATTTGATATCGATTCGCCCTAAGGTCCACCGTGCTGCGGCACACAAAATTTGAAACTGATTGGGTCAAATCGATGGATCACAGATCTGCTGAAAGAAAGACGCGGGGTGCTGCTATTATCGCGGGCTTTGGAGAAGGCCTTGGGGAGGAAACCGCCATAAAGCTTGCCCAGGAAGGCTTGAAAGTCGGGATCGTTTCTCGAACTCCTGAAAAGCTTGAACAGATCGCCCGCAGGCATGAAGGAGCTCTGTTTCCTGTGCCGGCAGATGTAACAGACCCCACCTCAATTGATGGCGCAGTGCAGCACGTCGACAGTACATTGGGGCCTATTAAGTGCGCCGTCTTCAACGCGGGAGCGTTTCTAAAGGGCTCTATTCTGGATTTTCCGCCCCATGAATTTGAGCGCGCCTGGCGTGTTGGCGCCTATGGCGGCTTTGTGTTCGGCCAAGCCGTGGCAAAACGAATGGTGACGCGAAACGCTGGCACCATCCTCTTTTCGGGCGCGACCGCTTCCCTGCGCGGCAACGCAAAATCCTACGGATTTTCCGCTCCAAAATTTGCCCTTCGGTCGATCGCCCAAAGCATGGCTCGGGAATTGGGACCGCAAGGCATTCATGTCGCTCACATCGTTATTGACGGCGCCATCAACGGGCCGAAACACCCGAATTCGGACACAGAAAAACTTATATATGCCAGAGATTTGGCGGAAGTTTATCTTCAGCTGTACAAGCAACCCCGATCCACCTGGACGCAAGAATTAGATATCAGGCCGTGGTGCGAACCATTTTAGTCCAACCATCAAACAAACGCTTCACGACCCGAACGATGATTATTCCACCATTGGAGAATACCAATATGAGTGACACACGAACCCGAATTCTGGACCTTGCTGAAGACCTGACGCAAAAGGTGGGGTTTAACGGGTTTAGCTATCTGGATCTGGCGGAAGAGATTGGCGTCAAGAATTCCAGCATTCACTATCACTTTAAAGCCAAGGCCGATCTCGCGCTCGCACTCGTTGAGAGGTATCGCTCGGTCCACAAAGAGGCGTTTGAAGAACTTGATCGAACGCTGGAAACCCCCAAAGAACGCCTTGAGGCCCTGGCCGATCATTTCAACGGCTATGCTCTCAATCAAAAAGTATGCATGTGCGGCATGATGGCGGCGGAGTTTGAGGCCGTGAGTCCTGAAGTACGCCAGGCATTGGCTCTCTATTTTCGAGATTTGCAAGGCTGGCTGACAAAGCAACTTGCTGAAATGCGCCATCCAGACCCGCAACAAGGAGCGCTTCAGTTTGTGTGTGCCCTGGAAGGCTCATTGCTGTTGGCGCGACTCGAAGGAGACGCGACGATTGTTGGACGTTCTGTTGACGCATTCGTGAACGGATAGCTAAATCCGCATACTTGTAACCTACATACATGTAGGTTAGTTTATCTCCAAGACGAAACCGTACTTGGAGAAAGTCATGTCTACCCGAACATCGATTACGAAGTCAGACGAAGTTGACAGCTTCGCGGAATACAAAGCCGTCGAGAATGCGTTGCAATTCTATATTGACGGCGCAAAAGCCGGAGACGGCAGCATCGGTCGACCCGCATTTTTTGACCATGCTCATGTTACCGGCACAGTCGGAGGCGAATATTCCAACCCCGATGCAGATGCGTTTGCCGGCGCAGTAACCTCACTCGGCGCGTCACCGGACATCCAAAGCCACATCGCCTGGATTGATCTTTCCGGGCCCGCAGCCGCTGCAAAGGTTGAATTTCTCAACTGGAGCGGCTTCCGATTTACCGACTACTTCATTCTCTTCAAGAAAGACGGAGAATGGAAGATCAGCGGTAAAGTCTACAACTCTCATTCCAACAACTGAGCCACGCTCAACCCCCGGCCATTTTCGAGACGATCGGACAACTGCAGCACGCAGTAGGCGAACGATATTCTTCGGCCTGATTTCAAAGGAAATACGATGACCAAGTTTACAATTCACACAGAAGAAACAGCTCCGGAAGCGAGCAAACCCTTTGTGCAAGGTGCTGTGAAAGCCTTTGGTTTTCTACCGAACCTCACCGCAACATTTGCCGAATCCCCTGCGATGGTCGAGGCTTACGGCGTTCTTTCGGGAATTTTTGAAAAGACAGACCTGAACGCTACTGAACGTCAGATTGTTTTGATGACAACGAGCAGGTTGAACGAGTGCACCTATTGCATGGCGGCTCACACAACCGTTTCACAAATGCAGAAAGTTCCGGCAGATGTTGTTGAAGCGCTTCGCTACGGCATTGCAATCAGGGATTCTAAATTACAGGCATTGCAAACATTTACGGCGCGCATTCATGCAACACGCGGCAACGTGACAGAAGCTGATTTGCAGGCATTTTTTGACGCTGGATACACCAAGGGAAATGTCCTGGATGTCATTCTTGGTGCCGGTTTGAAGACGCTCTCTAACTACACCAACCATGTTGTGCAAACGCCGGTTGACTCGGCATTTCAACACAACGCCTGGCAAGCCTTTCCAGAGGCAGTTGCATAGTGGCTTTCGCCTCGTGGACTTCTGTTCGCGAGGCACATTGGAGACAAAAAATGGCCATATCGAACGAAATCGCACCAAACAAAATTCTCTACACCATGTTTCGCGTCAGAGATCTGGAACGTTCGGTGGCGTTCTACCGTGACCTTCTTGGTATGGTGGAGTTTGAACGAGAGACCTTTCCCGATGCTAAGTTCACCGTGGTGTTCCTCGGCTACGGCAAGAAGGAAGGCGGCGCGATGTTGGAGCTTACTCACAATTGGGAGAATGATGGTTATGAGCATGGAACGGCATTTGGGAATATCTCATTAGCCGTCGATGATGTGTTCGCTCTGGAACAGCAACTGAAGAAACACGATGTGACCATCCTCCGCCCAGCCGGCAGATTGTCTATGGTCGCACGGGAAACGGGCCGCCATTACACTCTGGCGCACATTGCGGACCCTGACGGCTATCGGATTGAGCTGATGCAAAAACAAAAACCCGGCGATTGACGAAAAACCACAGCTACAGCAGCGATCTCAGGCTTTTGGGTCCTCGCAGCAGCACCAGGATGGCCTGCAAACTCGGCTGAAAAATCAGCAATATTCCTGATTTGATGCAGCAGATATTCAACTTTTCGGCTCCTGAACAAACGTTAGGAATGACAAATGTTAAAAGCGACCCTGCTTGGCGCCATCGTATTTGGCGCCGGAGTTGGCATTCCGATCATGGCAGCAATCAATGCCGGTCTTGGCGCAAGACTGACAAACCCTGTGTTTGCAACCGTAATACTTATGGTCGTCGGCTTAGGGGTCTCTGCGGGTTATATGTTTCTCACGCAAGGCATGCCCAATCTGCCCTCTGCGATGCCGCCGCCCATTTCCTTTACCGGTGGATTCCTTGTTGTTTTTTATGTGCTTTCGGTAACGGCAATCGCTCCAAAAATCGGATTGGGCAATGCAATTTTTCTTGTCTTGCTGGGTCAGATTGTTTCCACCAGCATTATCGATCACTTTGGACTCTTTGGCGCGATGCAAAGCAAAATCACCCTTCAAAAATCAGCAGGTATCCTGTTCATGGCAATTGGTATTCTTTTGGCTCGAAAAATTGTCTGACCAACCGGCAAACACAGTGATAAAAATTTGAAACGACTGGTCGAGCTTGGAAAATCTACTTCGGCAATCCAATAGTTCTACGAATGGGAAAACTCCCATTATGCTTCTCCCCGTTCTACCGTTTGCGACAGCCCCGAACACCAACAAGCGGCATCTGGAAAGCGCGCAACAAACCACGGGGTCGTGCCGAACCTGCCAAGGGTCTTCGCGAACTCGCCTGTCATGATGTAAGCTTGCGGCGCATTTGCCGATCACTTTGAGAAAACCGACCTCACGCTGATTGAGTGTCAGATCTTACTGATAACCAACAATCGCCTGAACGGCCGCACCTAATGGTTGGCTGCCTGCTCGGCATTTGCGCAAATGCAGAAGGTTCCTGCAAACATCATTACCGCCGTGGGTTATGGCCCTGAGATTTCTGGCCCAAAACTTCAGGCGCAGCACATTTTCATCGCCCGCGTTAACGAAGCCCGCGGTCATCTCGCGATGACCGACATCGACGCCTTGCTGTCGGCGGGCTACACAGAGGTCAATATCCTGCACGTCATTCTTGGCACCGGTCTGAAAACCCTGTCCAGCTACACGTGCCATATTTCAGAACCGCCTCTGGATGCGCCATTCCAGGCTGATACACAGACCAGAACCCACTCTGCAGTTGTTGCGACGGCGCGAGCGAAAGCCGTCAGCAAGCTTCAGCAAACTGGGCGTAAGCAAGCGTAAGGACACTCGTTTGGCCAGGCCCCTGGGCTTGGCCGGACGCTCCCCTGTCAAGTTGGCAGAACTTCTCATCAATACATTGAGTAGCTGCTAATTCACGCAAGTGTGAACCATCAGCGGGAACCCTCATTTGAATTTTAAGACGACCGGTCGTATATAAATGACATACTTTGATACCCCAACAATTCAACCGCTAGGAACCTCAATGTCTGACTTATCGGAAAATCACCTCAATCGCCGTTCATTCCTTTCAAGCGCAGCAACCGTTGCAGTTGGCAGCGCAGCAGCAACCACCCTTACCTTGCCTGCAAATGCCGCCACACCAATTGTCGGTGCTCAGGCACCACTGGTGTATCGACGCAAGCTGGGCAATTACGAGATCACGGTTTTGGGGGACGGCTACATTGATCTACCCCATCAGATCTGGGCCAATGTCAGTCCTGCGGATCTTGACGGTCATCTTAGTGACGCATTTGTACCTACGGGTTCAATTCGTAATGGCGTGAATGCCTACCTGATCAATACTGGCGAAAAACTGATTCTCGTTGATAGTGGCGCTCGTGATCTCTTTGGGCCGAAAGCCGGTTTGCTTCCAAACAACCTTGCCGCGATTGGTGTCAAGCCAGAAGATATCGACCAGGTCTTGATTACACACATTCATCCAGATCACGTTGCAGGCCTTTTCACAGCCGAAGGCAAGGTGACCATTCCAAACGCAAAGGTGCTCGTGGATGAAGCCGACTTGAACTTCTGGACCAGCGAGTCCGCACAAGCGCAATCAATCGAAATGTCAAAACCTTGGTTTGACATCGCGCGTCAGTGGAAAAAGGCATTCGGCGACCGCATCTCAACCTTCAAAGGTGAGACCGATCTTGGCGACGGCATTTCTTCCTTCCCACTGCCTGGCCATACGCCGGGACACACAGGGTTCCGTGTAGAAAGCGCTGGCGAGACCCTCTTGATTGTTGGCGACGTTGTCATCAGCGCGGCCATCCAATTTGCGAACCCCGACGCATCTGCTATTTGGGACACGGACGCGGAGGACGGCAAAAAGTCGAGGCGCACGGTCTTTGACGTGGCCGCCAAGAATCGCACGTTGGTTACTGCCACCCACTTGCCCTTCCCATCATTCGGTTACGTCGATCGTCGGGCGGACGGCTCATACAAATGGGTTCCGGAAGAATGGCGCTACGCCACGTAATTAAAACGGGTGCCGGTTTCATAACCTGCACCCGTGTCTCCCCTCCTCCCTAAACATTGGAACCCGATCATGCGCGCAATTGTCGCTGAAAAGTATGGGCCCCCTGAGGTCCTCGAAGTTCAGAACGTCCCGAAACCCACGCCTGGAAATGGTGAAGTTCTGGTCAAAGTTGAAGCAGCCTCGGTCAACCCGCTGGATATCCAAACCCGTCGTGGCGACTATACAGAATACATCGCTGCTCCGTTCAAAATGGGTGTCGATGTGTCCGGCACCGTTGAAGCCGTCGGAGACGGTGTTGATTCACTCGCAGTTGGCGATGAGGTGTTCTACAGCACTCGTGTTCTGTCGAATGAAGGTGGATACGCCGAGTACCACGTCGAGCAGGCGCAGCTCATCGCCAAAAAACCAGAAGGCCTGTCCTTCGTGGACGCAGCCTCTTTGCCCATAGCGGCAAGCACCGCTTGGGTCTGCCTGATTGAACGTGGCCGCCTGAAAGCTGGTGATCGCGTGCTGATCCACGGTGCCTCCGGTGGAGTCGGTCTTTTCGCCGTGCAAATCGCGCGACTAACCGGTGCTGATGTCGTTGCCACCAGCCGTCAGGAGGTACAAGACCTGGTCAGGAGCCTCGGCGCATACAAGACTGTCGATTACCGTGATGCTGATGCCTGGGAGCAGCTCTCGGCCCATTCCGGCGGCGGGTACGATGTTGTCATCGATCTGGTCGGCGGCGATACCATCGAAAAGTCACTCAGCCTTCTGGCAACCGGCGGACGCGTTGTAAGCATTGTGGACCAGCCAAAGGCTCAAGGCCTCTACGACGGGTGGGGATTCAATGCTGAAATCCATCTGGTCTTTTTGACACCCAGCGCTGAACGCCTCGCCCGTCTCGGGAACCTGACCGCTCGAGGCTTGTTGAAACCACTTGTTGAACAGACTTTGCCGCTGGAGCAGGCCGCCGAAGCCCATCGCCTTATCGAGGCCGGTGGCCGCACAGGAAAAATTGTGCTCGTCACGTCTTAATGGAACGGTATAAATGGACAAGATAGGTGCGAATGAGATCTGTCCCACACGCACTTTCATCCATCTGAGGGTAATGACTGATGCCGCGACCAAGCCATAAGGACAAAATTGTCCAATCAGGATTAGCCGTCTTTCACGAATTCGGCTACCACGCCAGTGGTGTGCAAACTGTCGTAGACCATGCCGGCGTACCCAAGGGTTCCTTCTACAACCACTTCAAAAGCAAAGATGAACTGGGTCTTGAAGTCCTGAATGCGTACTGGAGCCAATATGACGACGCCCGCTCTGCATTGAGAAACACGAAACAGAGCCCAGTGGATCGGATCGACGCGCATTTAGCAGCTTTCAGCGTAAGCCAGTCTGGCTGTCTTGTCGGGAACTTCACTGCTGAGATGGCGAACTCAACCCAATTTCGAGACGCCCTCCAAAAGCTCTATGCTGGTTGGATAGCAGACTTCGAATTCTGCATAGAAGAGGGTCAAAAAAACGGGACCATTCGGAATGACGAGACGGCAAAGGCTCTGGCCGAATTTATTGTGACTGCGCTGGAGGGTGCAGTCCTTAAAAGAAAAATTGAACAGGATGATCGCGCTCTCAGCAGCTTTCGCAAAACCATGGTGAAGTTTCTGCGCGCATCTTAGCCGTCTCAAGCTGGTTTCCTTTGACAATGCCGCTGGTTTTGCTTTTGAACCGGACCGTTCGCAGACATCGATGCTGAGCCATTGAATACCGGCTTGGCAATGACGCAGACTGCGGTAGACTGGAAGCTTCTTTCCAAATCGCATCCGGCGGAACTTGAGGTCGACTCGGGCTCATCTTTCGCCTGACCCCCAACAGGAGAATGGCTATGAGTTTGCTTGCACGGGCGACAGCGATCGTTGGAGGTACAGTTGCCATGATGCGGCGCATTGGCGCTCCAAATCTGCAGGCGATGGGACAGAAACCGGTCATCCCCGATGCCAGGCGACAGGGGATCATGACGCTGAAAATGCCGGTTGCCGAAGGTTGGAAGGACGGTCATTTGCCAACTTGTGCGGATGGACTCAAGGTGAATGCCTTCGCCACCGGTCTGGACCATCCGCGATGGATCGAAGTTTTGCCGAACGGCGACGTCCTGATTGCGGAATCAAAAGAACAAGCGGGGCCACCCCAAACCCTAATGGATCACGCGGCGCAGGCCACAATGCGACGCGTGAAGGCGATCGGCAATAGCGCCAACCGTGTCACGCTCTGGCGGGATGAGGACGGAGATGGCGTCGCCGAGACCCGCACCGTCTTCGTTGAAAATCAAAATCAACCGTTTGGCATGGCCCTGATCGGAAACCAGTTTTTCCTTGGAAACACCGATGGAATAAAAGTGTTCAGTTACACTGAAGGCGCAACGGAATTGGTCGGGCCTGGAAAAACTCTGGTCGAGTTTAAGCCGCACGGGCATTGGACACGCAGCCTTATTGCATCTCCGGACCAAAGCAAAATTTATGCCGGGGTCGGTTCGCTTACAAATATAGCCGATCAGGGCATGGACGTTGAAGAAGGCCGTGCCGCGATTTGGGAACTGGACGTGGCCACCGGTGAGGCTCGGCTGTTCGCAACCGGTCTGCGCAATGCCGTCGGCACCGCCTGGGAGCCCTCAACAGGCACTCTGTGGACCGTTGTTAACGAACGGGACGGGCTTGGGGACGAAACTCCGCCAGACTACCTGACGTCTGTTGCAGATGGTGGCTTTTATGGTTGGCCCTATTCCTACTGGGGCGACGTCGTGGATGACCGTGTTGCGCAGGCCCCTGATATGGTCGCGAAAGCAATTCAGCCCGACTACGCGCTTGGCGGACACACGGCGTCACTGGGTCTGTGTTGGATTCCAGAAGGTACACTGCCAGGTTTCGGCGAGGGCATGGCGATCGGGCAACACGGATCCTGGAACCGCTCCAAACTGAGTGGGTACAAATTGATTTTCATACCTTTCAAAGACGGCAAACCAGCCGGCGCACCTCGCGACATTCTGTCGGGCTTTTTGTCGGAAGACGAGAAATTGGCCTATGGTCGCCCGGTGGGCGTGGCAATCGGTGCAGATCGTAAGAGCTTGTTGATGGCCGACGATGTCGGCGACGTTATCTGGCGTGTCTCTGCAGCATAAGCGCCCGCCTGATACTCCGTTGTGATCGTGAACGGCTGCCTGTCTGCGGGGTATCAACAGATCGTTGTCGACCAACCATTGCCGAACGTTTTTTGCCACCATCCGCGACCGAAATTTCTACGACCGCGGAACAGTCGTTTGGGTCGCGAGCAACGCTCCCAGCTTGTAGCTTGTAGCCTTCAGCTTGTTCATCACAATGATGCCTGGCTGGCTGATACGCTTCAGTGACTTCTAAGGAACTTTGCTGCCGCCCTGCGATCTTAACGCCTGGTGACCGTGGAACGAGATACCATCCCTTCATGGACAGCAGACTGCTGAGATAATGAGATCCTCCATTGACCCTCACAAAGAGCTCTTCCAGGTGTCATCGCGCTGTCCTCATGGCTCGCCCAACCAAGAGTCCAGATCAAAAAGGGGAGGATCAGTATTTCAGGTTCGGTCTTTTGATTTGCGAACCTTGTCATCAAAATTCGGGTCAACCTCACGAACAAATTTGCGCAACCTGCTGGCGAATTCGATTTGGCCAGAAGCATATCCGTCGTAGTAGGTGTTTCGCTCGGCTGCCTGACGAGAATGGTCAATGTCCTGTATGGTCTGGAATGCCATTTCGTCGAGAGCCTCCAGGTGCCCAGGAGCGAAGCGCTGCATTTCTGTATCCGCAGCCTGTTCTCCCTGCGTTGTCTTTTGTTCCAGGGGAGCAATTTCCAACGGAGGCTTCCCACCCTGATACTCCAACAAAATCAGCCAAATCACACTTTGTTCGTCGGTGTCCATTTCGCGGCAGGCCCGACTGAAAAATTCGGTCCACTGCGAGCCGTATGGCACCGTTATGCAGCCAAGCGAAGATGTGGATCCACGCGAGGAACCCCTGTGGATATTCATACTGAAGTCGCCAAAGTCCTCCTCAACCTGATCACGATGCACTTTGGCGGCAGACAATTGCTCAAACGCTTTGTAGCGCTGCGACTTTGGCTTACTGTGTCCGTGGATACCCTGTTTGAAGGAAATGGCCTGGTTTGTTTTGTAGGAAGCCACCCGTTTTCTATAGACCGACGGATCGACATTGGCGTTAAATGACCATGCGCCACGGGGCGAAACCACAAACAGAGCATCATCGTAAATGCCTCTGTCGTTTTGCCCCTTCTTGCCTTTGCTGTCGCGAAAATATCCACGCACAGCAAGCAAGTAGGTACCGTCTTTTCGATGGTCGGGCGGCACTAAGTGCATGTTGTGATCAAGAATTTGACGGGTAATTTCCGGCGGCTGCTGTGGCCTGCCTTTCTCGGCAATATTCGACTTGGGTGGTTCTTTGACTTCCTCTTTGCCAGGCTTCCCTTCATAAGCCATTTGCGCCAACGGCCCCCGTTTGCGGCCAGTCTTCCACACCCCATCCACATATGTCGGATCAGTCGCATATGCTCCGTAAGTGCCCGTTAGAAGCCCTCGTGCGGCCTCCTCGACCGCGCCTGCACTCCAGGCATCAGGCCATTTTCGAGCCATGGTCTCAATGTAGTCTTTGATGCTGTCTCTCTGATCAGCATAGGCGCGGAATTGCTGCACCATTTTTCTCCGCTTGCCGCCAATAACTTCGTGAGTTGTGAAGCTTGTAACTTTGCCCTTCCATGATTTTCCTGCCTTTATGCCAAAGTAGGAATTGCCCTTCACCCGCTTTCCCCATCCCGTTTCCAGCGACGATTGCGTGGCACAGAGCGTGGCCTGCACATGATTGCAGTCGAGGTCGCGTGCATCCCGGTAGACCCGATTGAAGTAGTCCTGCTGCGCCATGCAAATCTCCCAATTCAGTGTTGGCTGGCCGATCGCGTGTTGAGCTATTTGCAATTGTGGTTCTGCATCGACTGCAAACGTTGCTGCTCGATCTGGACCGCAATTATTTGTCAATCACAGCGTCATGTTTTTGATCCAGGTTTCAATCGAGATCAGCCGCCTGCCTCTGCCGCTCGCTTAAGCGTCTGGCCAGCCAGCCCCTAATCCCTGAACCAACTTTGCATCACATAAAGTAACCTCATGAACATTGGAGCGATCAATATTGCCCCCTAAACGAGACGCCACTCAAACCAAGCTGCGCGAAAATCTGCCATGGTAATATTGGTTACCATACAGTTTGCCGTATCGAATGCCACGTCCTGCAATTCTGCTTCCCGAACAGAGCAAGTTTTGAACTGGAGTTCCCAAACGAAGAATCTCTGTAATCGGCTTTAAAATGCCGGCGCCCTGGAAACTGCACCTGGCCCGGTATGCGTCGCCCGGTATGCGTCGTCTGCATGGGCTCCAGAAAAGTCCAACTCCTGCAACTTTCCAAAGGTCCATTCGACACCAGTTTTATCAAACGCAAGACTGATTACGAAGGTTTGCGCACCTGTTGATGTTCTTCCATGGAAAGCGCAGCGGCGAGGACCTGATTGGTGAGGTGGATCAACTGCTATTGTCGCTCCGCACCCACCTCCCACTCAGCTGGAAAAGATTTGAGTATGGTGTCGGGCTTCGCAGCAGCTGCCGCCTTCGATATCGGCGAGTCTTCCGAGAGCTGAGTAACGATAGACTGGTATGCTGCATCGGCGTCCTTTCGGTGTTCAAATTTGGGCCTTTCGCTGGTCGTGCGGTTCTGACCAATCAGATACCCGCCGACTGCTCCGCCTACGGTAACAAAAAGAGCAACCAACGTTAGCCAGAACAGGCTGCCTGCGGTGTCGCCACGAATCTGACTAATGACCCGTCAGGCACAAACCCAATCACCGCCTGAATTTGCTGAACACTTTCGGATCGATGCTGGCAGCGCCGAGAAGGCCGCCGATAAGCGCGCCGGGAATTCCGGGGCAGGCTACATCCTGGCCCGCAAGGTGGAGGCCGGGGATGGGCGTTTTGGCCCGCAACCCATTGCACATGACACGCTCAGGGGTCACGTCAAGCCCGTAAAACGCACCCTTGCGATGCCCCGTAAAGGTGGCGGTTGAAAGCGGCGTGGCCAGTTCGCGATGGACGACCAGCTTAGCGAGATCGGGAAAGCAGCGCTCGAATTGCGCCATCAACGTGCCTTCAACCCGGCGCTTGAAATCGGCATAGTCGTCGCCACGCGCGCCAACGGGCTGATCAGCCCATTGACTGACGGAGGCCCAGTCAGCCCAAACCAGAAACTGACCCGTGTGTTTCTGCCGCGATCCGGGGTCATGCGCCGGGTTTTTAAGCGAACCAAAGGAGGCAACCATACAGGGTGGCGCACCATCGGACGCCGTCGTCCAGAGGACGTCGGCTTGACCGGTTGGATAAATCCAATGGTTCGCCCTGGTGGCACCGGCGGCTTCGACATCACCCTCGAAGCCCAGAAACAGGGTGAAATGCGCGATGCTGGATGGCAACGCGCGAATATCCGCGATCCAGTCCCGGTGCCCGCAATCTTCGGGCAAGAGATTGTCGATGGTTTCGCGTGCACCAATATCTGAGAGCACGGCATTTGCCAGGATTTCTGTACCGTCGTTGGTCCGGACGCCCACGACAGCGCCATCGTCGAGCAGCAACTCTTCGACCCGGACACCTGCGCGGGCTTCGCCTCCGTGCTTGGCAATGGTTGGGATGATGTGTTCGGCAAAGACGGCGCTGCCACCCACCGGATACCACGAACCGCTCCACAGATAGGAAGCGGATATCAGTGCATGTATCGCGAAGCTCGCCTTGCCCGGCCTTCCTCCATGATCGCCCCATTGCGCAGCCATCGCAGCTGCAAGCTCAGGATGATCGGTCAGCTCATCGATCACCTCCTTCGTCGTCCGGGCGCACCACTTCGCTATCGCGCGCCGGTTCCACCAGTTCAACATATCACCCGCGATATCCGGCATCGCGCGGGTCGGGAAGATCTTTAACATAGCCTCCCGACCTTCACGCAACGCACGCGTCCAGGCTTCGATCGCCTCGGTCTGATCGGGGAAGCGGTCTTTCAGGTCCCTCTCCTGCGCTTCGTAAGGTCGGGAAAGCGTCAGCGGCTCAGCCGATCCGATGTGCAGAGTGTCATAGATCGACCCTAACGACACGAATTCGATGGGTGTATCGGACAGCCAGTCCAGCAATTCTCGCGCGCGGTCTCCTGGTGCCACGCCACTCAGATAATGAAGACCGACGTCCCAGGTAAAGCCGTCGCGGGAGAAGCTGTGGGTCTGCCCGCCGAGAGTCTGATGCTGCTCGAGCAGAAGCACCTTTTGCCCAACGCGGCTCAAAGCCGCGCCGGCGGCCATGCCCCCAATGCCCGAGCCGATGACGATGGCGTCCCATTGGTCGTGTTTCGCAAGGGTCATTGTGCTGTCCTCCTAAATCTTCGATGATTGACGCGTGGCCCGCGATACAGACTCTTCCGCGGCAAAATCGTGAGATGCCACAACCGCCAGGCCCGGCAGGCGCGTCTGCAACCGACGGACCTTGGCGAATGATGCAAGAAGCACATCCCTGTCACCTGTACCGGACACGATGTTCTTTTCGAGCAAAGCCGCTTCGTATGTGAGGTCTCCAACCAAGAGGATCGGATCCCAGCCGTGCTGGCGGATCAACATGGACATGGAACCACGCGTGTGTCCCGGTGTCGGCAACAGGATCATCGAACCATCGCCTGCGACATCATAGATCCCGCCAATACCCTCGAAGAGCGGGTCGCCGGTCGGCTCGAACACTATTTGTCGCCATTTCGCGGTGGGGGTTTCGATATGCTCGCGCAATATCCACTCACGTTCCGGGTGCGGGTCGGATAAGATCGCCCATTCCCCGTCGCTCACCAGCAGGTCGGCCTGCGGAATCTGGGCAATGCCCCCGACATGATCGAAATGCAGATGCGAGATAACCGCCATTCGAATATCGCTGGCACCAACACCTGCGCCTGTCAGAACGCGGTCGATGCGATCGGCGTCGGTCAGATGAAATCGAAATATCCGCGGCAGCAGAAAGCGCCCTACGGCTTGTTTGATGTAGCGCGTGTCCGACCCGATCGCCGGGTCAATCCCGGTATCGAACAGCACCAATCCGTCACGATGATCGATCAGGAAACATTGCAACGGCAATGGAACCCAGCTGCGCCCAAAGAAGACCCACCAAAGCTGCGGTAACCTGCTTCCGTAACGGTGTTCTTTATGCTGCTCTGCCTGCCCGCAATTGAGAACCCGAACCGACGCAATCTGCTGATCGGGGATGTCGTTTTTGCGCGATCTCGCTGTTCGAGTTTCGGACATATCCTGCTCACTGAGTACCCAATGTATGCTTGCCGGATCGCCATGGCCCGCCAGCCAGGCCAGACGAAATATCGCAACCGCTTTTTCAAACGTATCGAGACGCGGCAGCAAACGCATTGACGTGCGTCAATCGGGATCAAGAAGTGCCAAGGACGAGACCATGAGGAGCATGGTTGTGTTGTGTGAACAGGCTAGTTGATCGGGCTGACGCCAAACAGAAACGAATGGCTGAACAGCAAAACCGCATATGCAGCCAGGCCGAAAAAGGTTCTCGTAGCAACCTCGATGAATGGCATGCCTGGCAGCAATTCGCTTTGTCTGCGGCTTTCCTGTTTCAACCGTGACCATTCCGACAGTCCCATTGCGGTCTTCTTGCGCCGGTCGACCGCCCAGACTCCAAACAAGGAAAAGCAGGAGAAGCTTCCGAACAATAACATATGAGCCAAATCACCGTTGGGAACGATATGGGCCAGTGACCAAATCAGCATTGCGATGAGCAACGGGTGCCGTATCCATTTCACCAACCCACATTTGGCAGGAGCAAATGTCTCATTCCTGGCTCCGCCAAATGAAAAGGGGTTGGGCCGTCCAACGCTCATGGCTGCAATCCAGAGAGCGATCAGCATGGCGACGATGGGCACATGGTTTTGCCACAACTGCCATTGCCACAATTCCACGAAAGGCGCCCGGCTGGTTGCGAGGAGAAGCCAGTACAATGTTCCCAGTGACAGGAGGGAATAGGCGATGGAAAAACCGGAAGCGCCCAGCCGGGTAACCAGTTTCGATTTCAACAACGGCTGCACCGGGATTGAGTGTGAGAGAAAGAACACCAGAAAGGCCAATGCAGTTTCCAGCCAGTTCATTTGGACAATCCGGCTTCCAATGGACCTGTCACGCGGAGGGGCGCGAAATGATGAATCCTGCACATATCAAAAGCACCAGCGTTTGAATTCCGACAATTGCAGAAGATAGTCCCGCAAACCAGCTGCCCGCCAGGGCCAATGCCATCATTGAGCATGCGAGGATCTTAATCTTTGGGGATATTGAGCCGGTCCTGCGCCAGTTTTCAATCAACGGACCAAAATGTCGATGATTTTCGAGCCATGCGGCAAGTCTCGGCGAGCCTCTACCAAAGGCAAAAGCGGCGAGCAGCACAAATGGCGTTGTCGGCAGAATCGGCAAAAAGATCCCTACAAAGCCGAGCGCAAGGCTCAGGCCGCCCAACAACCTCCAGGCGTATGTGTTGAGGCTCCGCACGACCAAATATTAGACAACCAAATGCCGGCTGTCGATCAATCACGAGCTCGAGCGGCGTCAGCCCCTGAGTCAATAAGTCTTGAATGCAGCCTGATGCTAAGGAAAAGAAGGAGGTTGCAATGGACGTTTCTTTAGCGGGACCGATTGCAAGTGCCGGCGCAGCCGCTGCGGGTCGAAGGCATCCAACTCCCCAGGCAGACCGCCAGCTGGCCTGGCCGCTCTTTGAGACCCCAGAATCCGCTGGTTGTCTCGCTATGCGCATTCTGTCTGCGGTGATAGGTTCGCACCGGAATGAAATGGATGGCGCTTGCAGATTTGACCGTCGAAGACATGCAGCGAGGCTATGTGCGTGCAACGCCCTGACTCCTCATCTGACCATCGCGCAGACTACAGCGCATGGATTGCTTTTGGCGTCATGGCCATGTGCATGAGTCTTACCTTCGTCTTCGTCAAATTGTCTTTGGAAGGATTCAGCCTGGCACAATCTGCGGGCGGACGAATGGTCATCGGTGCCGTCATACTCGTGCCCCTGGCTTTTCTTTTCGGGGACGGCCTGCCACAAAAATTCTGGTTCTGGAAATGGGCAGCTGCTCTTGGCATGTTCAACTTCGTGCTGCCGTTTTCCCTTTTGACATATGGTCAGTCATATCTTCCATCCAACGTTGTTGGTGCAATGTTTTCGTTGATCCCGCTGGCCACAATCGGTTTATCGGCAGTGTTTCTGGGGGTCGTCATTACCCGACGAAAATGGCGAGGGCTTCTCATCGGGTTCCTGGGGCTCATCGTGATTACCGAACCTGCAAAATGGATTGGCTCGACGGGTCCTGAGCATGCCTTGCCAATGATTGCCTCACTGGGTGCCATTCTTTGCTTTTCGATTGCCGCTATCCTGATGCGGATAATGCCAAGCGTTCATCCTTTGTCGTTAATGGGCGGCAGCGCCCTGATTGCCTCGATCTTCGGAATTGTGCCCTTTATGACCATCTTTGATGGCAACCTTCCACAGCTGCGGCCATGGATCGGCCTGCTGGGAGTTTCGGTCTTATCGACAACGATTGCCTATTCATTGCGGTTCTACCTGATCCGTCGGAAGGGCCCGGTATTTCTCGCGCCAAACGCCTATGTCGGTGTCATCTTAGTCAACGTATTTGGTGTCGCTGTTATTGGAGACTCCATAACACTTGCGATGGTAATTGCCTTTCCGCTTATCTTCCTGGGACTTTTGATCGCGCAGGACGGCTCGGGCAATATGAAGCAGGTTTGACAGACTGGCGTCAAAAGCAGAGGCGGTTGCGCAGCGACTTTGGGATAGCGATGGGTTTCCGCCAGCCATGCAGTCGAATACGCAACAACGGCCCTTCTCAAGTCGAAATGCTGGTTGGAAGTTTTCGCCCGTTCATTCAAGCTGGGTTTCGATCCATGATTCAGTGAGCTCCAGCATTTTCCTTGACCGACCGTTTAAGGGGACGCCGCCCAACCCAGAGAATCAGTGCGCCGGGTTCTGCCATTGCAGAAAACCAGGTGCCTTCCCTGGCCTTTGAATCTGGAATCATCAGTCGAGAGGGCAAATTCCAATTCGTCGGCATCGGCTTTCGCGACCAGCGAAGCTGATTGTCATCGATCTAGGTTTCGCTGGCTCGCTGAACAATCGCATCAATGTGAACTTTTGCGCAGTCTATCGTTTTGAACCCCGGGTCCTGATCATCAAAGGCCAGGAACAAGTCCGTGCCTCCCAGAAGAACGACTTCTGCACCGCGATCAACCAGGTGCCGGCCTGCGATAAACATGGTCTGGCGTTGTTGTTGATTGACCTTCGCGGTCAACGCCATATCAACATAAGCCCGATGAATGGTCTCTATTTCTTCATCTGGCGGCGTAAGCACGTTTGAGGATTTGACGCCGCCGTAAAACTTCGTTCGCATCACGGTGTTCGTGCCGATAAGGCCAACATTGCTGAATTCCTGATCGTCAAGAAATTTGTCCATCAGGGATATCAAATCAATAATGGGTAGCGGAGAGAGCGGTCTGAACTCCTCAATACAAAAGTGTCCCCCGATTGATGTTATCGCGACCGCCTCAGCGCCCGCCATCTGCAATCTCTGAGTCAGGTTAAGATAGATCTCGGCCTGAGCGTCCGGTTGCCTGGTCTCAAAATTCCGCAACAGGGTGGCGGCATCGGCATGGGCGATTGTGAGTTGCAGATCGCTCTTCAGCTCTTTCATGGCATCGATGAGGCCACGGTAATACAAGTCCGTGGCCGCCGGCCCGATGCCACCGATAAGTCCAATATGCATGTGAGCAAACTCTCCTCGTATGACCCGAGAACCTACCACAGCAGACGGAACAACCCCAGCCTTATCCGGCGGACCAGCGGTTCAATACTTTCACCCCTGATGCGCGCTTACAGTTTCAAAAGCTGCAAACAATCAAGTCTTGAACGCCGGTCCGCGCCGCAATCGCTGCTGGCTTGCACTGGTCGCAGACGCATGCCGTAACGTGCTCTATCCCGGCCAGAGAATAGTATCCGGGTGGAACTGCGACCACGCAAACCAGAACGCCTGATGACTGCCAAGGTCAGAGCCATCCACATCAACGGCTTTGATGCCGCCTGCATCAAGTTTCAGGCGAATGTTTTCGTGCGCGATCGCCTCGCCTTTCTTCAATGCCACATATGCCTTGCTTCGCTGAAACGCCACGGGTTTACCGGACGCCGTGACAACCCCGATGATATCCTCATGAACCGGCAGGCGGGGATCGACATCGCCAACGGGAAAAATGGGACCATTGGCATCGCGTGTATTGCGAAAATCAGGATCACGACCCAGCGCGAGTTTTTCAACCAGCACCGTCGTTTTTGGGTGCTCTTTTTTCCACGTGCCCCAATCAGTTGTCACGACACTGGCTTGCTTCAACTGCAGATTTTTTTTCGCAAGAGGTCCTGTCACCGCGTGGCCCAGAAACGTGTCAAACACAGAATAGGTAGTGATGTCATACATCACTTTGTTTGAGCGAATTAACAATCCTGACGTGCGCAAGACTGGCCGTTCAATTCCATCTGGCAGCTGATCGGTAAAATAAGCCTGCGCTGCGCCACACAATGTGCAATAGGGTATTCCAAGATCTCTTCCGCCCAAAGTGTCGTTGACCATCTCGCGAACTTCCATAATGCGTCGCGGATAGGCCCGGGACTCTCCGTTTATTTCGATACCAAACACGATGTCATCGTCCTTCAACCATGTGGCATCTTCAGCGCTGCTGACCTCAGGATTGTCAGCCGCGGGAATGCAATTGCACAGCTCATCTGTGGTGTCATATTTGCGATCGTCAATGAGCACGCCGCCCCACGAAACCAGCCTCCAGTCTATGTTCCCCTCAACAAAGATCTTGTCCCAACCGGGTACAATGCTCGTAAAAATCGCACGCTTCACGCGCAAATAGTCCGGCGGTGCCGGAATATCCCAGGCAATGAGATGATCGGTTACGCCACCCCACGGATTTCTGACCTGCAGATTCTTACCCAGCAGTTCCGAAGCGGCGCTGCCGAGCAGCCGGCTCATCGCCTGACCATTGGCGAAGCGCATGAGGTCGCTGATAATCCAGACAATCCGGGGATCTTTTGACTCGACGATTTTGACCAGAGCCAACGTCTGATCCCTCCCCCAGCTCCCTTCCGTCACCAGATCTACGAAAGCCACCTGAACAGCTGATTGTATCTCTTTGGACAATGGTCCTTTGGGGACCGTCGGAGGATTCCCGTATTGTTTGATCACATAATCCGGCAGCGGCTCGGCTTCCTGTGCCTGAACCGTGTCGAACCAAAGAAGAGAAAACGTGACCAGTAACGCCGTCAGAAAAACGCGGTTTCGGGAGTTGATTGCCAATGTCATAGAAGGACCTTTCGCGAGCCAGTTTCGCTTTCAGACTCAAAGCTTGTCAAAACCCCGGTCCGCATAAACGTGGCGCACGATCCGGCAGTAACCGGTTTGACACAACAATCCGCGCGCTCAGCGTCAATATTCATATGTCCTCACCTTGCCACGCAGCCAATCACGATTGCATCAGGATCGAGTGAACCCGGCTGGTCTGCCCTGCGCCATCAGGCCATCTTGGACGCATGATGCGGCTGCCGTACTTCAAGAGCGATAGGCAGCACAGACCGGCTTGATATTGTTGTTTCGGCAACCGAAACCGCAATCGCACGCTTCTTCTATGGATTTGATGCATGGAACCAACAATAATGGCGAAGCGCTGAAGATAAGCTCACAACCACAGCCATGTGCGATCGACAACGAATGCTATCAAAGGAACAACCAGTCCGTGCTCACTCAAGATCCCCACCAATCCCATGGTCCACGCGAAAAAGTACTGGAAATCGCCATCGGCCGCGAGGTGCGCTCCTACAGGCATAAACAGAATATCACCGTTTCGGATCTCGCAAAATCGACCGGCATATCAATCGGCATGCTTTCGAAGATCGAGAACGGCATTACGTCACCGTCACTTGCCACTTTGCAGGCTCTGGCAACGGCGTTGGGTGTTCCAATAACATCGTTTTTTCGAGGCTTTGAAGAAGAGCGTGCTGTCATGCATGTGGAGGCAGGAACAGGAATCGAGGCTGACCGTCGCGGAACAAGGGCCGGACACCAGTACAACCTGTTAGGGCATCTTGGCGCAAATTCCACAGGCGTCATGGTGGAACCGTATCTGATTACCCTGTCAGAAACGTCCGATGCTTTCCCGGACTTTCAGCATGAAGGCATCGAATTTATCTATGTGCTGGAGGGCGAAGTTGAGTATCGGCACGGCGCCAAGACGTTTCACCTCAAAAAGGGTGACAGTCTGTTTTTTGACGCGGATGCACCTCACGGGCCGAAGACCCATATCAAGCTACCGACCCGCTACCTCTCGATCATCTCCTATCCGCAGTCTCCCCAAACCTGAGCGTTGATTTTGTCCAATGGGAGGTCGGCTCTCTCCTGGATTGTACACAGACCTGACTCCAAAACTGCGTGCCGAAGTTGACAGATCGGCGGCTTGAGTGAGACCATCTGTAAATTTTTTTCACTGATAGGAAAGTACGCCCAGGGCGAACAATCGAGTTTAAGCCAGTTCAAGTATGTCTTAGAGAGGAGAGAAATATGGGGAATAATCTAGACGCACTAACCACGGTTTTTACGGAGTTTTACTACTTCGTAACGGTGGTATTCATGTTCCTGATCCATGTCGGCTTTTGTATGTATGAAGTGGGAGCAAGCCGCCGTCGTAACCACATGCACACCCTGATGAAGAACACGATGCTGATCCCCCTGGTCACCATCACATTCTTTTTCTTCGGTTGGTGGATCTACTGGGCGTTCGTCAACGGTCCTGGAATAACCGGCGGACTGGCCGATGGCTCCGCGAATGCACCCTGGTCTCCGACAATGGCAACCCATCTGGGCGACCGAATTACGGGCGTGTTCTGGGCAGCGTTCCTGCTGTTTTCCTGGACTGCAGCATCCATCGTCTCCGGTTCGGTGATTGAACGCATTCGTTCCTCGGCATTCTGGATACATGCTGTGCTGATCGGCTCTGTATTTTGGATTATCGATGCGGCATGGGGCTGGAGCGCCAATGGCTGGATGGTCAAGGTGCTCGGCTATCACGATGCCTATGCCTCCGGTGTTATTCACGCCATTGCCGGTGGTTATGCGCTGGGAGTTCTGGTTGTTCTCGGGCCGCGGCTTGGCAAGTTTGCCGCCGATGGCACACCCCGCGATATTCCACCGCACAATCCATGGTTGGTGACGATCGGACTGTTCATGATCTATACCGGCTTCTGGGGCTTCTATGCCGCTTGCAACGTTCCGGCCATTTCTCCCGAAGCAATCGGCGGAATGATCACCGGCGAGACCTGGACGGCGACCAACATCTACCTTGCGCCAACAACGCTGGGCGCCATCACATTCAACTTTCTGATGTCGCTGTCCGGTGGCCTGATGGTTGCCTATGTTGTATCAAAGGGTGATGCGTTCTGGACTTATTCCGGCGGTCTCGCGGGCATCATAACGGCTTCTGCCGGCAATGATCTGTACCACCCGATACAGGCAATGTTCATTGGAGGGGTCGGCACCTTCTGTGCTTACAAGCTGCATCATTACGTTGAACGTCGCTTCAAGATCGATGATGCGGTCGGCGCAGTTGCCGTTCACGGATACGCCGGCTTTATTGGCGTTGTGATTGCCGGCTTTATGCTTTGGGGACAGCCGTCCTCGCCGTATGAAGGTTATGCGGCAATCAACCCGCTTGGTCAGTTTATCGGTGCAATCATCATGTTCGGTGTGTTGGGCTTCCTGCCTGCCTTCATTGTATCGAAACTTCTGGCGAGCAGGGGCATGTTGCGCATTCCCGAAAAAGCCGAACTTGAGGGTCTCGATCATCACAGTGAACTGGCCTACCAGGCCGCCGTCGATGACGTGCGGGCGGCTGAGCGCGCAATCGCTGAACGTCACACCTAGAAGGAGGTAAGTCTATGTCTACAAATGGTATGGAAAGCTGGGCCGTCGATCTGAAAGACGTCGGCGCAATCTATCCCTTTCAGGGAACTGAAGTCATCCTGGTTATTGCCGGGCTGGTATTCTGGATCGGATGGCACGTCCTGCAGGCGAAAGTAGAGGCCAAGGAATTGGCTGACGCGGAACGCGACTTCAACGTTGAGCATTCCGGCAATAGCATCGATCGCTATTGAACAAGCCGGCACGATTGGGGTGGTCGCCGTGTGGTGCCCACCCCTTTTTTGTTGCCTCAAAGGAAAAAAATATTCCCGACAGTTGAATGCTGTACTGCGAGTTGGTAGCATTTTAGAAATGCAAGGAGAGCCAGAATGTGCGGCATAGTAGGATTGTTTCTCAAGGACAGATCGTTGGAACCGAAGCTGGGAAGCATGTTGACCGATATGCTGATCACCATGTCGGATCGAGGGCCGGACAGCGCAGGTATTGCGATCTACGGCGCCGAAGACGGCGACAAAGTCAAACTTACAGTGCAGTCGAGCCATCCGACCGAAGATTTCAACAATCTCGATAATGTGCTGAGTCAGGCAACGGGCGCGAAGGTATCAATACGGATCATAGACACCCACGCGGTTCTGGAATTTTCTGACAAGCAAGCGGGAGAAGTCCGGGCGGCGCTCGTCGAACTGCGCCCCGACATTCGCGTCATGAGTGCCGGTGATCTGGTCGAAATCTACAAGGAGGTCGGCCTGCCGAAAGACGTTGCCGAGCGATTCAACATTCCATCCATGAGCGGGAGCCATGGGATTGGACACACGCGCATGGCCACTGAGTCTGCGGTTACAACGATGGGCGCACATCCATTTTCAACAGGTATGGATCAATGCCTGGTTCACAACGGTTCGCTCTCCAACCACAACAGCCTGCGCCGCAAGCTCAGGCGCGAAGGCATCACCTTTGAGACCGACAACGATACAGAAGTCGGCGCGGCCTACCTGACGCACAAAATGCAGCAGGGCAGTAATCTGGGCGAGGCGCTGGAATCCGGCCTTGACGATCTTGATGGCTTCTACACGTTCGTCGTCGGCACCAAGGATGGTTTTGGCGTCGTTCGTGATCCTATTGCGTGCAAACCGGCAGTTCTCGCCGAAACGGATCAGTATGTCGCGTTTGGGTCGGAGTACCGGGCATTGGTCAATCTGCCCGGAATTGACAATGCCAGGGTCTGGGAACCGGAACCCGCCACCGTGTATTTCTGGAAGCATTGAACATGCAGACACTTGATATGGCAGAGGTGACCCTGCGGGAAGTCAACAGCAAGCTGCAGGCGCAAAAAGCCAGCACCAATCAACAAACCTGGGAAATCGTGAACCCACGGGGCAGTCACGCGATCGCCTGTGGACTTGATGGCCCCATCGAGGTCACCGTTCTTGGCTCCACGGGCTATTATTGCGGCGGCATGAATAAGGACGCCACCGTCCATATCATGGGATCCGCGGGCCCAGGCGTGGCCGAAAACATGATGTCCGGCAAAGTCGTAATCGAAGGCGATGCCAGCCAGTATGCCGGCGCCACCGGAAACGGCGGGCTGCTGGTGATCAAAGGCAATGCTTCTTCACGCTGCGGGATTTCGATGAAGGGCATCGACATCGTGGTTCACGGAAACATCGGACACATGTCAGCCTTCATGGCGCAGTCAGGAAATCTGGTCGTATTGGGAAATGCGGGAGATGCACTTGGAGACTCTCTGTACGAAGCGCGGTTGTTTGTCCGAGGAGAAGTGAAAAGCCTTGGAGCGGATTGCATCGAGAAGGAGATGCGTCCTGAGCATTTGGCAATTCTTGCTGACCTGCTGAGTCAGGCGGACGCAGATGCCAGGCCGGAGGAGTTCAGGCGCTACGGATCTGCACGCCAGCTATACAATTTTAACATCGACAACGCGTCAGCGTATTGAGAGGCCAGGCATGAGCGACAATCCAGTCGATGTTCCACGGACTGCGCCGCAAAAATCGGCAACATTTTCCGACGCAATCAACGCCGAAATCAGGCGTGCTGCCGCGACAGGCATCTACGACATCCGTGGTGGCGGTGCGAAGCGCAAGGTTCCACATTTCGACGATTTGTTGTTTCTGGGCGCTTCCATGTCGCGGTACCCGCTGGAGGGCTACCGCGAGAAGTGCGAAACAAAAGTTGTGCTGGGCACACGTCATGCAAAAAAGCCAATTGAGCTTGATATTCCGATTACCATCGCGGGTATGAGCTTCGGCGCTTTGTCCGGGCCTGCAAAAGAAGCCCTGGGGCGCGGGGCGACTGCGGCCGGTACATCCACCACCACAGGGGATGGTGGAATGACGGAGGAGGAACGCGGTCACTCCGACAAACTCGTCTATCAGTATCTCCCTTCGCGTTACGGTATGAATCCTGATGATCTGCGCCGTGCGGATGCGATAGAAATTGTCGTTGGCCAGGGGGCAAAGCCCGGTGGTGGTGGCATGTTGCTCGGCCAGAAAATTACCGATCGCGTTGCGGAAATGCGCAATCTGCCAAAGGGCATTGATCAGCGCTCGGCATGCCGTCATCCCGACTGGACCGGCCCGGACGACCTTGAAATCAAAATTCTGGAGCTGCGGGAAATTACGAATTGGGAAAAGCCGATCTACATCAAGGTTGGTGGAGCGCGGCCGTATTTTGACACGACCCTCGCGATTAAAGCCGGAGCCGACGTGGTTGTGCTTGATGGCATGCAGGGCGGTACAGCCGCGACGCAGGACGTGTTCATTGAACATGTCGGCCAACCGACTCTGGCCTGCATCCGACCGGCAGTTCAGGCGTTGCAAGACCTGGGAATGCATCGCGAGGTTCAACTGGTTGTTTCGGGAGGCATACGCACAGGCGCAGATGTGGCAAAGGCACTGGCATTGGGTGCCGACGCTGTGGCAATCGGCACCGCCGCACTGATCGCGCTGGGCGACAACAATCCGCGCTGGGAAGCGGAATATAACGAACTGGGAACAACCGCAGGTGCCTATGACGACTGGCACGAAGGCAGGGATCCGGCGGGCATCACAACACAAGACCCGGATTTGATGGCACGACTCGATCCGGTTTCTGCAGGCCGCTGCCTCAGCAATTATCTCAAAGTCATGACACTTGAAGCTCAAACGATTGCGCGGGCTTGCGGCAAGAATCATGTTCATAATCTGGAACCCGAGGACCTCTGCGCATTGACTGTCGAGGCGGCGGCAATGTCCGGCGTGCCTTTGGCCGGAACCGATTGGGTCCCGGGACGCGAACGGTACTGAGTAACGGAAGCCGAATTGATGACAGGGCACGCCCACATGATCGCCGAAACGCTCTCACAGGAAATCCCTGTTTCAACTGTTGCGCGGGTTTGGATCAACAGACGCATGTTCGACGACAACCCGCCGTCGGGTGTGAGCCGGCGTTCAGAACCAGGCGTCCCGGAACCTCAATGTATCGTGACAACAAAGATTTCGACATCGACAAATGGACCAACCATCGTGTTGATCTGATCAAATTCGAAAAGACGGGCTGAGAGTGCAGACTCAGCCAGGGCATCTTAGGGAGAGAAACTCATGACAAAAGATCTGGCAAAATTCGCTGAAGACAACAACGTCAAATATTTCATGATTTCATTTACCGATCTGTTCGGCGGACAGCGCGCCAAGCTGGTTCCATCACAAGCCATCGCCGAGATGCAGGAAGAAGGTGCCGGGTTTGCCGGCTTTGCCACCTGGCTCGACATGACTCCAGCCCATCCCGATATGTTGGCGGTTCCGGATCCGTCATCCGTCATCCAGTTGCCCTGGAAAAAGGAGGTAGCCTGGGTTGCCGCAAATTGTGTCATGGAGGGGGAAGACGTAGCGCAGGCGCCACGCAATGTGCTGCGTCGTTTGATTAACGAGGCAGCCGCCCAGGACATGCACGTCAAGACCGGTATTGAGGCTGAATATTTCCTGCTCAGCCCCGATGGCAACCAGATCTCGGATGAATTCGATACCGCAGAAAAACCCTGCTACGACCAGCAGGCCGTGATGCGGCGCTACGATGTCGTGCGCGAGATCTGCGACTACATGCTCGAACTTGGTTGGGGGCCCTATCAAAACGATCACGAAGATGCGAACGGCCAGTTCGAGATGAACTGGGAGTTCGACGACACCCTCCGCACGGCCGACAAACACTCCTTCTTCAAATTCATGACAAAATCGGTCGCTGAAAAACACGGATTGCGCGCCACCTTTATGCCGAAGCCGATCGAAGGCCTGACGGGTAACGGCTGCCATGCTCATATATCTGTCTGGGACGCGCCAGGCGCAAATGCCACAAAGAATGTGTTCGCCACAACATCCGGCAGCGGTCAGACCGGCGAGCTGGGTCTTTCGGAAAAAGGAAAGCACTTTCTCGGCGGTATCATGAAGCATGCGTCTGCATTGGCAGCGATTACCAATCCCACCGTGAACAGCTACAAGCGCATTAACGCGCCACGCACAACATCCGGCGCTACGTGGGCTCCCAATACAGTAACGTGGACGGGCAACAACCGTACTCACATGGTGCGCGTTCCCGGCCCCGGCAGGTTTGAACTTCGCCTGCCGGATGGGGCAGCCAACCCCTATCTGTTGCAGGCCATAATCATTGCGGCCGGCCTTGACGGAGTTCAAAGTAAGGCAGATCCCGGCAAGCGCTATGATATCGATATGTATGCGGACGGTCACAAGGTTCGCGGCGCGCCGCGCCTGCCGTTAAACATGCTCGATGCATTGCGTGCCTACGACAAAGACAAAGGGCTTAAGGCGGCCATGGGTGAGGAGTTTTCAGCAGCTTACCTGAAGATGAAACATCAGGAATGGAATTCATTCACCAGCCATTTCTCACAATGGGAAAAAGACAACACTCTGGATATCTAGCCGTTCCTGATGACCTTTGAGGGATGTCTCAAATATTCAGATGTGGCGCTGCAAAACCCACTATGCTCACGCCAGGCAATTCGCACGTTGCAGGATTAGCATTTGCCAGAAAATCTGAAATGGGGAATTAATCCGGTCTGTGTTACCGGGGACTCACATTTATGGACGTGATTTCGGAATCCACCGGCCGTGTCACCAGCATCGCCGTTTCAGTTGGCGACAACATTGGCGAAGGTACTGTGGTGGTCGTCACAGAGCTCATGAAAATGCTTGTGGAGCACAAAGCACCCCAAAATGGTGTTGTGTCAAAGATACTGGTCGCGCTGGGAGACGAGGTTCAGGCCGGACAAAAACTGGCCGTCGTCTCTCACGGATCCAAAGCCTCCGGGCCGACTGAATCAAAAAGCGCTGGCGGCTATACCGACTCTTTGATCAGCGAAATCCTCGATCGTCGTGTTGCCTATTCAGACAGGGGTCGTTGGTCTCGCATTGAGAAACGCCATGCAAGCGGCGGTCGCAGCGCCCGCGAGAACATCGACGACCTGCTCGACAAAGGCAGTTTCAGCGAATTGGGCGGCCATGCCCTGGCCGCTCAACATGGTACGCATACCCGCGAGAGATTGATTGATCGCAGTGCCGCCGATGGCGTGATTGTCGGCACCGGAGCGATTGATGGTGTGCATGTGGCGGTGCTGATTGTGGATTACACGGTGATGGCCGGGACCCAGGGACACTTTCACCACAAAAAGGTCGACCGTATCGTCGAAATCGCCCGTCGTCGGAAATTGCCGTTGGTTATGTATCCCGAGGGCGGTGGCGGGCGGCCGAACGATACCGATGCACATGCCATCTCAGTTGCTCAACTCGAAGTAACTTCCTTCCACCACCTGGCGGCATTGCGCGGCGTCGTCCCGGTGGTGGCCGTTGTTCATGGTTATTGCTTTGCCGGTAGCGCGGCATTTGCTGCCGTGGCGGATGTCATTATCGGCACCAAAACGGCCTGCCTCGGCATGGGAGGACCGGCGATGATCGAAGGCGGCGGGTTGGGTAAGTTTCAGGCAGACGAGGTAGGGCCCGCTTCGGTGCACGCCAGGACGGGCGCATTTGACATTGTGGTAGAGGACGAGGCAGCTGCGACAACGCTGGCAAAAAGGATGATCCATTTTTTGAAGTGTATCAAAGGCGAACCGGTTGAGCGAACTGCAGAACTGGCGCCGCTGCTGCCCCGCGAGCGACGTGGGGTATTTGATGTTTCCGCGATCATCGATGCGATTTTCGATGAAGGCGGTTTCGTAGAGCTGAAGTGCGCCTACGCGCCCAACCTGATCAGCGGCTTTGCCCGACTCAACGGAAAGGTCATTGGTGTTCTTGCCAACAATTGCCAGAACATGGGTGGCGCCATCGATGGTGATGCGGCCGACAAGGCAGCCCATATGCTCGATCTGTGCCAGCTGCATCAGATCCCTGTTGTATCTTTGATTGATACACCGGGTTTCATGGTTGGGCCGCAGGCTGAAGAAACCGGCCAGGTCCGTCCTATAGGACGGTTTTTCATAGCAGGTGCGAAATTTACGCAGCCAATGCTCGCCGTTGTGATGCGAAGGGCTTATGGCCTGGGCGCCATGGCGATGGCCGGCGGCGGACTACACGCCAGCGATCTGACGCTTTCATGGCCTGGCGGCGAAGTCGGCGCCATGGGGCTGGAAGGCGCCGTTCATCTAGGGATGCGTGATCACTTGTCGGCCATAGAAGATAAGGCTGAGCGCGAAGCAGAAACCGGTCGACTGATCGATGAGCTATACGAGCGTGGCAAGGCGTTGAACGCCGCGATGTTCTTTGAACTGGACGATGTGATTCTCCCGGACGAGACACGAAGCCGGTTAATTGTGGCGTTGGACGCACTCAGCTAGCCGCCCGGCCGCAGAAAGTCAGGGAGTTGCAATCTGGCTCAGCGAAACGCCCAACGGGTCAAACCGCGCTCCCTGTCCGGAAGTGGTCGATTGCGACTTAGGTTCGGAAATCGCGAGTTTCGCCGCGTGAATTTCGCGCTCGATTGTCAAACAAGCCGAACACCAACACCGACGCGCTGCGATAATTGTGAGACCTGTGCAGAAACCACCGGACCAATTTTTGAATTGATCAACGTTGCTGGCTCGCGAAAGACAGAAATGAGCGGTTTGCATTCATGCCCGACTACCGGATAGATGGGCCACTCTTTCCCGCGACGAGTAGCTCATGTCTGAAATCATCTTGCACAATTATCCGCAGTCCCCTGTCGCTGAAAAAGCCCGGGTTGCTCTTGGCATAAAGGGATTGTCCTGGCGTTCTGTCGAGATTCCGAGATTGGCACCCAAACCAATGCTGACAAAACTGACCGGTGGGTACAGGCGCACACCGGTTATGCAAATCGGTGCTGATGTTTACTGCGACACCCAATGTATCATTCAAGAACTGGAAATGCGTTTTCCCTCTCCGACCTTTTTCCCGACCTCAGATGCAGGCCTGATCTGGAGTTTGAGCAGGTGGACTGACGGGGCACTGTTTGATCTGGCGGTCAAGATTGTCCTCGGTTCAGCCGGTGATGAACTGCCGAAAGACTTTGCTGAAGATCGTGGACGCCTCTATCTTGGTGCAGACTGGGCCAGCGGATTGAAAGCGGCCAACGAGGCTCTGCCTCATCTGGCCGCACAGATGCGGGCGCCTTTGTACTGGTTGAACGGACAGCTCTCAGATGATCGCATGTTTCTGCTGGGTGCAGATCCTGCGGCCATCGACGCTCAGTTCTATCACCTTGTTTGGTTTCTTCGGGGGCGCTGGCATCATGGCCCATCGTTTCTTGGAGAATTCGCGCATCTTGAGAGATGGGAGGCCAGTGTAAGGGAGATTGGGCATGGGAAAATGTCGCCACTGGCACCGGAGGATGCAATTTCTCTCGCTTCAAATCACGAACCTCTCGATATCCGACATGATGACCCGAATGATCCACAGGGGATCAAGGCCGGCATGAAAGTGCTTGTGTCCCCCGATCTGGATGGTGGAGAGCAACCTGTCGAAGGGAAGCTGGTTGCAGCTTCATCTGAACGCATTGTCGTAAACCGGATGGAGCCGGGAGTGGGTTCCATCAACGTGCACTTTCCGCGCATGGGCTACCGCGTGACAGAGTTCGGTTAAGTTTGTGCTTTCAATCACCGCCCGGGAACCGGGCAATGCCAGCCAGGAGCAGGCGTCTGCCACACTGAACGAAACGGGCCCTGCCACACCCTGCGGCGGGCATGACATGTTTCATATGGGCCCCGACGAGGCCTGCCCGGCGCCCTCACCCTGGAGCCAAACCTCTGGAATCAGTGCCTATCCAGCCGGCTGAACAATCTCCACGTCGACACTTCGTGGCGTCAGGTCCGGTCCGTTGGTCGGCAAAATATCCTGAGGGCACGAGGACAGCACAACCAGACAGTCAATGAGGGCTTTCAGTCCTACGTAGTCGCCGGGCATGGCAACCGGCTGCTTTATTTCCATCGAATCGCCAAATAAGAATGAGACGTTCTCGAATAGATTGAGGGGGCACGGAACACATGTTGGAGAATGTCCCAGTTCGCCAAGAGCGGCCCTGAGATTGTCTGCGCAATTGGCGTGTTCTCCCTGATGCCCGAGCAATTCGTATCGTTGCTGATTGCAGGCTGCCAGATACCAGTCATGAACGCCAGGAGACCGGTCTTCGCACAGCTCGAGGATAGGCTCGTGCAGGTTTGTGTGGAACACGGTTCCAATTTGGGGCCGTGAACTGCTCGAATGTATGCGCGAATGTTCCATAGACATGAACTCAGTCATGCTCGAACGGGCAAAGGCCCATGTGCCGACGACCTGGCTGCCCATTGTGTTGATTATGCGAAGCGTCGAACCGGTACTCAGCCGGAACCCTTGCGCCATGCCGGCATCAATCGTGGTGATTTGTGATTGGTTCATCAGGCCACAACTCCCGCCATTTTCATTCGCAGATATCATCGGGCAATCCGGCCCACCGCCATTGCTCTTGCGGCAAGAGGATGCGGGTCCGAATGAACTTGCTTTTCCACTTCTCTCACTTCGTAACCCAGGTCTCCTTTGGTCACAAACTCTGCGGCCCGCGGCTCCCTGGTGCACGCTTTGAGCACCTCAGGTGACTGGGTATTGCGGACCGATTGTGCGCCCTGAAAAATGTGCGAAATGCTTGCGCTAAACGAGCAGCACGCCTGTGCCAATCAGATCTTCAGTAATATCCACCATCGAATTGTCTCCTCACGCAGGACCAATTGCGCCCTGCTCCTGCAGGAAACGTTCAGCACATGGTGAACGATCCGACGCCCTCTCTGCGGGGTGAAAGTTGTGAGCAGATCGAGGAAGGCTCGCCGCCGCTGCGCCAATAAGACCCCGTTGGCATCAAAACTCACCCCAACGGGGTGTTGCCCGTTCGTCTGCAGTTTGCCTAGTTCGTCGCAAGACCCAGCCCAATGAAATCGAAGTCTGAATGAGCCTTGCCCCAATCCTGAAACCCGACGAAATCCGCGAAATGGAATGGTACTACGCTGTGGAGCTCGCGCCCGGAGTTTTCACCAAGGGTAGTGAGTACATCAATATGATCCCCACCAGGAAGCTGATGCAACGTGTTGAGTATTCAGGGCTTAGTGTTCTGGACATAGGGACAATGGAGGGTGCGTTTTCGATGATGTTGGCAAGGGCGGGAGCTGTGGTGACCGCCTATGACCGTGAACTGCTGGGAGACCGCGTCGCGTTACTTAAGCAGGTGTATGAATGCGAATTCGACTATCGAACACATGACGCTTTCACTTCATTTGCAAGAGACGTGCTGGAAAACGGACCTGGCCCGTTTGACAGCGTCCTGTTTTCGGGGGTTCTTTATCATACCATTTCGCCCGGCATCTTTCTTCACGTCACCCGCACCCTGTTGAAAACTGGCGGCATTATGGTTCTTGAGACAGCCTGCATCGTGGACGATGAATCGGCGCTATATTTCAATGACCGGGGGCGGTTCT
>CALIOE010000038.1 GCA_938044775.1 uncultured Rhizobiaceae group bacterium | reverse complement strand
AGCGCGGCAACGACCTTTCGGCAGTATGAAAGGAGGTGTGTGGACTGAATTGTCGCATGTCCGACATTAAGTAATTCACGTGCTTTCGCGTTGAAAGCATGGCAAGCGAACCCTATAAACAATTGAATGGTTTTGCGCGGGGGGAGGCCTTAGGGCCCGGTTTCCGCCATAAATAGCAAGGACTTTGAATGCCCTGGAGCAATCAGACCGGCGGTGGCTGGCAGAACGGAAGCAATGGCGGCGGTGGCGGCGGCGGCGATGGAGGCCCCTGGGGGCAAGGTCCCAATAAGCCGCGGCGGCCTGGTCCAGGCGGTGGCGGACAGCCACCGGACCTGGAAGAAATTCTGCGCCGCGGACAGGACAAGCTGAAAAATGTGTTCCCGGGTGGCGGCGGTGGCTCCGGTCGGAGTGTCGGGCCCGCGGGTCTTGGCCTCCTTGCTGTGGTTCTGGGTGGACTCTACCTGTTTTCAACGGCCTATCAGGTTGACGCCGATGAACTTGGCGTCGAAACACTCTTCGGTGTTCCGAAAAACGAGGTTTCGGAGGCTGGCCTGCATTTTGCATTCTGGCCAATTGAGCGTGTTGAGAAAATTAAGATCGTCGAGAGGCAGGTTGACATTGGTTCATCCGGTCGGGGTGCCGGCGGCAGCGGGCTCATGCTGTCGGGCGACCAGAACATCGTAAATGTCGGATTTTCGGTCCTGTACTCGGTCGATGACCCCAAGGCTTTCCTTTTCAACGTCAAGGAACCCGAGGGCATGGTGACCGAGGTGGCTGAAAGCGCCATGCGTGAGGTTGTTGGCAGACGTACTGCACAGGATGTATTCCGTGACGACCGTCAGGGCGTTCAGGAGGCGGTCCGTCAAATCGTCCAGACGACCTTGAATGAATACGGTGCCGGAATTTCCATTCGCGCCCTCAACATTGAGGATGTGGCGCCGCCCTCTGAGGTGGCCGCAGCGTTTGACGAGGTGCAGCGCGCCGAGCAGAACGAGGACCAGTTCCAGGAAGAGGCCAACCAGTACCGAAACAAGATACTCGGTGAGGCTCGTGGTGAAGCTGCTCAGATTCGAGAAGATGCAGCTGCCTACAAGAACCGTGTTGTAGAAGAGGCAAAGGGTGAAGCTCAGCGCTTCATCTCAGTCTATGATCAATACGTGAAGGCGCCGGAAGTGACACGTAAGAGGCTGTTTCTGGAAACCATGGAAGGCGTGCTGCGCGATTCCAACAAAGTGATCATGGAGAGTGGTCAGCAAGGTGGCGGCTCCGGTGTGGTTCCGTACCTGCCGTTAAATGAATTGATCAAGAAACCTGCGGGGTCAAACTGATGGCTAACAAGACCGGAATCATATTCGGCGGCATCGTCATCGCGTTGCTGCTCCTTTTCAGTTCCATATTCGTAGTCAACGAGCGCCAACAGGCGATCGTGCTGCGCTTTGGTGAAATCAAACGGGTTGAGACTGAGCCTGGATTGTATTTCAAGGCACCGTTGAGCTTTGCAGGGCTCGACTCCGTCCTGCTCGTTGAGGACCGGCTTCTGCGGTTTGACCTCGACAACATTCGTGTTCAGGTTTCTGGCGGCAAGTTCTACGAGGTTGATGCGTTTTTGACCTTCAAGATCTCAAATGCCCAGCGGTTTCGCGAGCAGGTCTCGGCATCTGAAGAACAGGCGGTTCTGCGGTTGAGAACACGTCTCGACGCTGCATTGCGGCGAACATACGGTTTGCGCGGTTTTGAGGCAGCCCTTTCGGACGAGAGATCGGCCATGATGCGGGAAGTGCGGGATCAGATCCGCCCTGAAGCCGATAATCTGGGTATCCAGATTGTTGATGTTCGCATACGCCGGACCGATCTGACCAACGAGGTCTCGGAGCAGACATATGAACGCATGAAAGCCGAGCGTTTCGCTGAAGCCGAGCGACTACGTGCCCGTGGTCAGGAAGCCGCTCGCCGGATCAAGGCATCGGCTGATCGTCAGGTGGTCGAGATCAAGGCGGAAGCCCAGCGTGAGGCGGAGATACTGCGTGGTGAGGGCGAAGGTGAGCGTAACTCAATATTCGCTGACGCCTACACCAGGGATGCCGAGTTCTTTGCGTTCTATCGCTCGATGATCGCCTACAAGGAAGCGCTGGAGAACTCAGGAACGACGATGATTCTCTCGCCGGACTCGGAGTTTTTCCAGTTTTTCAAGAACCAGGATGGCAACCCCCCGAAGCCGGTCGCAACCCAGTAGATCGGGTTCGGAAAAACCGTTTTGGTTGAGCTTCTGAGTATTGTGGGCGTCTTTCTTGTTTTGGAAGGCGCCCTTTATGCCGGGTTTCCCGCATTCGCCAGGCGCATGGCGGCCCAAATCAGTGAAATGCCGGAGGCCAGTTTGCGTTCCGGTGGGCTGGTCGCTCTCGTTCTCGGTTTTGGGCTGGTATGGTTGGTTCGCGGCTGATCGTTGTGGAAACGCCGTAAAACCGCCATGTCCGCCTGTTCGTAAGTAGCAGTGTTCAAGGTATTGTCACCGCACGAGGGTTTGCGTGTCCTGTGCTTTGGTGTTCAATCCCAGTTAAATATTTGCCCCGGAGACCGATGGCATGAATATCCTAACCTTCCTCAGAGCGCCTCTCGTTGCGCTTTCGCTGGTTTTGCTGGCTGCTGGTCCGCTCAACACCGCAGCTCATGCGGCCGGCCCTGTTTCAGTAGCTGACCTGGCAGATGATCTGATCGGCGCGGTGGTCAACATCTCGACCTCGCAGAATGTCAAAAACAGTTCTGGGACATCACCCCGGGCACCGCGTCCGCAGGTTCCGGAGGGTTCGCCGTTCCAGGACTTCTTCGATGAGTTTTTTCGCCAGCAGGAGGAAGGGGCCCCCAATGGTCGTCCCGACCCCTCCCGCAAGGTCCAGTCGCTTGGATCCGGCTTCGTAATTGATTCTTCAGGCATCATCATCACAAACAACCACGTGATTGCTGATGCCGACGAGATCACGGTAGACTTTACCGACGGCTCAAAGCTTAAGGCCAAGGTTATCGGCACAGACCCGAAAACCGACATTGCCGTGCTGGAGGTGAAACCTCCGAAACCGCTGCAGGCCGTCCAGTTTGGCCAGTCCAGCGGTTCACGTGTGGGTGACTGGGTCATGGCGATCGGCAATCCCTTCGGTCAGGGGTCGTCGGTGACCCTTGGGATCATTTCCGCGATCAACAGGGACATTCGCTCGGGACCCTACGACAACTTTATTCAGACGGATGCCGCCATCAACCGTGGCAACTCCGGCGGCCCGCTGTTCAATATGGATGGTCAGGTCATCGGCATAAACACTGCGATTATCTCCCCTTCAGGCGGCTCAATTGGTCTTGGGTTTTCGATCCCTTCGAACCTGGCGATCAACGTAATCCAGCAATTGCGCGAATTCGGCGAAACACGGCGTGGTTGGCTTGGTGTGAGTATTCAGCCGGTGACCGACGAGATCGCCGAGAGTCTTTCCATGAAGGAAGCTTCTGGCGCGCTGGTGGCGGGGCTTACTCCGAAGGGGCCTGCGAAGAATTCGGGAATTCTGGTTGGCGATGTGATTCTTAAATTTGACGGCCAGAATGTGGCACAGATGCGTGATCTGCCGCGCATTGTGGCGGACACCCCGGTCGGGAAGTCCGTTGAAGTTGTGGTTCTGCGGAAGGGCAAGGAAGAGAAGATCAGCGTTACGCTTGGGCGCCTTGAGGATGGCGAAAAACAGTCCGCTGACGCAAATGACGGCGATGAGAGCGGAGACCCTGAAGAAGGGTCCAAGCCCAAAACCGTCAAAGCTCTGGGAATGACCTTTGCTGAACTTTCTGATGAACTGCGAAAAGAAAACGGCATTGCCGACGATGTCAAAGGCGTATTGATTGTCGATGTTGCCGAGGGTTCGCCGGCGGCAGAGAAGGGAATTGTGGCAGGCAGCGTCATTTCCGAGATCGGACAAGAGGCGGTCAACGCTCCCGAAGATGTCGAAAAGCGCCTTGCCAAACTCAAAAAGGATGGACGCAAGAAGGCGTTGCTGCTGGTTGCGGCAAAAGACGGCCAACTCGGCTTCGTCGTTTTGACAATCGAATAGCGATCGAGACTGAAAAGAAGCAAGGCAATCTCCGGTGCAGACGCGATAAATCGCTGCCTAGTTCCAGTCTGCCCGCGTCATCCTGAACAGGGTATGCGGTTTCAAATCTATGTGTTCCATGCTTACACCGGGGTGGTCAAAGTCTTCGGCCGGGCAATGTTTCATGCCCAGCCGTTTCATCACTGCGATTGATGAGGCGTTGTCGTGGACGGCGAAAGCGACGATTTCATCCAGTTTGAGGGTTGTGAAGCCCAGCTTCATCAACGCCCGGGCAGCTTCAGTGGCATATCCATTTCCCCAGTGATCGCAATCGTAACGCCAGCCTATTTCCACGGTCGGTGCAAACGGAACGTCAAATGTGACCGGCATTAGTCCAGTAAAGCCAATAGGTTGTCCGGTTTTATTCAAGCAGGCTACTGACCAACGGTAGGGCGGTTTTTCGCTGGCGATCATGGTCTCGAGGCGCTCGTCGGCTTCAGCACGGGACCATTGCCAGGGATAGAACCGCATGATGCGCGGATCGGAGTTGAGCTTGTGAAACGCAGCCCTGTCCTGTTCGCTCAGAGTCCATCTGCGTATGGTCATCCGATCGGTGTGCAGGACGGTCATAACGCCACTATCCTTTCACAAATGCGGCGGAGTTCAAACGTGACCATGAATCGTCAGGTTCACGTCATGAGATAAAATCAGCCTTTCGGTATCCCTGAATGTACAGCAGGGCCGATAAATCACCATGGTCGATGCGAAAACGAGCCTGTTCCGCAACGACCGGTTTGGCGTGCAGGGCAACGCCGCTCCCGGCAGCCTGCAACATGCCGAGATCATTTGCACCGTCGCCAACGGCAATGACATCCGATAAATCGATTCCACAAAGCGACGTAACGTCCTTCAAGGCCTCGACTTTTGCATCCCGGCCGAGGATTGGAGGGATGACTTGGCCTGACAACTTTCCTTCGAGTACGCCGAGCGTGTTGGCGCGGTTTTCATCAAATCCAAGGATCCCGGCTATATGGGATGTGAACTGGGTAAATCCGCCGGAGACAAGCGCACAATATGCACCGTTTGCCTTCATTGTAGCGACAAGTGACTTCCCGCCGGGCATCAGTGTGATGCGTTCGCGCAAGACCTTTTCAATGATTGAGTAAGGCAGCCCCTCGAGCAGACTTACTCGTTCACGCAGTGCCGGTTCAAAGGCGACTTCGCCCCTCATTGCACGCTCGGTAATTTCCGCAACACGCCTGCCAATTCCAGCTTCTGCCGCCAGTTCGTCAATGCATTCCTGCTGTATGAGGGTCGAATCCATATCGGCCAGAAGTGCCTTCTTGCGCCGCTGCATCTGTTCCTGCACAACGATATCTACCGGTTGGCCGGTCAGCGCTTCTGTCAACCAGGATAGAGGGGCGTCGCAATTCTCCGATAGCGGAAGATCGCAGGCAACGCCATCGGCCAGAAAATAGACGGCGGAAGCGCCGACTGCATCGCGTGCACGGTCCGCAAGAGCTGGTGTAATGCACGGGTCGGCCGGATTGGCGATCAGTGTGGCGACGCGATCGGAAACATTCATGGGAAACTCAAGTTCAGGAAAGACTTGCCAGTCGTGAGCAGACCGGATGCCATTTTGATAGCGGGGCCTACCGCAAGCGGCAAGTCGCATCTGGCGCTTGATCTGGCGGATCGCTGGAATGGGGCAATCGTCAATGCCGATTCAATGCAGGTTTACCCTGTATTGCGGGTTCTCACGGCGCGACCTGACGATTCAGTTGAGGCCCTGTTACCGCACCATCTGTATGGCCACGCGGATCTCCGTCATCCCTATTCTGTAGCACAATGGCTCGCTGACGTTCGGTTGGCTCTTGCGCGGGTTCGTAAATCGGGGCGCATACCAGTCATTGTCGGGGGAACCGGGCTGTACTTTCAGACCCTTGAGCGGGGCCTCGCCGAGGTGCCTGATATCCCGCGGGCGGTGCGCGATGAGGTGCGCCGGTCCCTGATCGATGACGGAAGCGTTCAACTCCACGAACAGCTGAGGCGACTCGATCCGCAGGGCGCCGCAGCACTGCGCGCCTCCGACGGGCAACGAATTGCCAGAGCTCTGGAAGTTGTAACGGCGACCGGCCGCCCGTTGTCGGCGTTTAAAGCGCAGCAAACGGTGACGTCCCTTTTGGATGGGATGCAGGTTGATCGAATAATTCTGGAGCCTGAACGATCACTGTTGCACCAACGCATTAACCTGCGGACCGAGCAAATGATTGACGCAGGCGCTGAAGATGAAGTGAGGGCATTGTTGACGCTTGATCTGCCGTCTGATGCGACCGTGTTGAAGGCAATTGGCGTCTCGCAGCTGGCCAGCTGCATTCATGGTGAATTTAGTCTTAATCATGCGCTTGAGAAGATAAAAACCCTTACAAGACAATACGCTAAGCGGCAATCGACCTGGTTTCGAGGGCAGCTTGACTCTCAATGGAGGCGGATTCTTTCCTGAAGCCGGATGCAATACGGCGTTGGCGCTTACTGGTTATTTGATCGTTCAGATTTGATTTTTATATTCTACACCGACGCAGGGCATGGGAAATTTCGTTTTCCAAGGGCGCATGAGGCTTGCGGAATATTTGGGTAAAAATGCGCAAACTCGCGGATACGGCATATTGGGTTTATTCGGCTGCGGCTGCAGGCAGTCTGTCTTTGACAGTGCTGGTGCTGATGCGCAGCATCGGCGGATTTGACTCCGCGCTTTTCCCTTCGTCTTCCGGCTTCACGAACATGGAACTGGCACTGATCCTGACCGGGCTGACCCTGGCATTCGGCCTGTTTTTTGCCATGCCGATGCTGAGACGCGTCAATGCGGAGCAGGTCGTTCTGACGGATCGTACTGCTGAACTTGAGCTTGCCGCCCATACCGATCCGCTCACCGGGCTCTACAACAGACGTTACCTGGAAGATGCGCTGCGCGAATACTGGGCCGAGTTTAGGGGATCCAGCGCCGCGCTGGCATTCCTGACGCTCGATATTGATCACTTCAAGCTGATTAACGATACCCATGGGCATGACGCGGGTGATCAGGTTTTGAAGCAGTTTGCTGATAAATTGCGCGATCTCACCCGTGATTACGATGTGGTGGCGCGTACCGGAGGTGAGGAATTCAGCATTATTGCGCCGTTTCCTGATCGTTCCCAGATCATTCCGTTTGCAGAACGTCTTTGCGAAATGATCGGCGTGATGTGCGTCAAAATCGACGGTGATATGGTGAAGCTGACTGTATCGATTGGCGTTGCCTCAAGTGCAGACGGCTTTGCTAACGAACAAGCCCTTCTGAAGCGCTCTGATGAACTGCTCTATGAGGCAAAGCGATCCGGTCGGAACCGCGTTGTGGCGCAAAACGGCGTGACGTAGATCACTTTCGAGTTGACGGGTTTTTTCCTGCGTGTTTATTGTTGCACCGGAAATTGGAGAGACGAATGATCGTATCGACAAAAATTCTAGTGGTAGGCAAGCGCGTTGGCGCGGTGAACTAGCTTCACCGGCACTGCTAACGCGCGTCAGGCTCCTCCGGGAGCCTTTTTTATTGGCCGGGCCGCAAGCGGCAGACAAAAACGGGGTACCGAGCAAGCGGGCCCGAAAACGGGAAGAGAACAATGACGATATCCACAGCAGCGATGACCACAGAGCCGGGACGTGAAATGACGGGCGCCGAGATGGTTGTCCAGGCACTGATCGATCAGGGCGTGACCGACCTGTTTGGCTATCCAGGCGGGGCGGTACTTCCCATCTATGATGAGTTGCATCAGCAAGACACCGTACGCCACGTTCTTGTTCGTCATGAGCAGGGTGCCGGGCATGCTGCGGAGGGCTATGCCCGTTCAACCGGAAAGACCGGGGTGGTGCTTGTGACCTCCGGACCAGGTGCCACAAACATGGTGACACCACTTCAGGATGCCTTAATGGACTCAATCCCGCTCGTTTGCATTACGGGTCAGGTGCCGACTGCGTTAATCGGGTCCGACGCGTTCCAGGAATGTGACACAGTCGGTATCACCCGGCCGTGCACCAAGCACAATTGGCTGGTCAGCGACGTGAACGATCTTGCGCGTGTCCTGCATCAGGCCTTTCATGTCGCCAAATCGGGACGACCCGGGCCCGTTGTTGTCGACGTTCCAAAGGACGTGCAGTTTGCAACGGGCACCTATGTCCCGCCCAGTGCCGTAGAGAACAAAACCTATCAACCGCAGAGGTCTGGTGATCTCGATCAAATTAAGGCGGCGCTGGAACTGATGTACAGCGCAAAGAAGCCAGTGATTTATTCAGGCGGAGGGGTCGTTAATTCCGGACCAGAAGCGACGCAATTGTTGCGGGAACTCGTTCGACTGACAAATTTCCCAATTACTTCAACGTTGATGGGATTGGGTGCCTACCCGGCCAGCGGGGACAATTGGCTTGGTATGCTCGGGATGCATGGTCGGTATGAAGCCAACATGGTGATGCATGATTGTGATGTCATGCTCTGCGTCGGCGCCAGGTTTGACGACCGGATTACCGGCCGTATTGATGCTTTTGCGCCAAATTCCCGGAAGATCCACATTGATATTGACCCCTCGTCGATCAACAAAGTCGTGCATGCGGATGTGCCGATTATCGGTGACGTCGCTACAGTGCTGGCCGACATGGTTCGATTGTGGCAAGCGCGGTCAAAAAAACCCGACGCAGCGGCTCTCAAGCCCTGGTGGTCACAAATTGACGCCTGGCGCGAGCGTCGCTCGCTCGCCTATAAACCCAACAAAGACGTCATAATGCCCCAATACGCGATTGAGCGGCTGTACGAGCTGACGAAAGACCGTGACACCTACATTACAACGGAGGTCGGTCAACATCAGATGTGGGCTGCCCAATATTATGGATTTGATGAACCCAATCGGTGGATGACATCTGGCGGTTTGGGGACGATGGGCTACGGCCTTCCGGCCGCCCTGGGCGTGCAGATCGCGCATCCAGAATCCCTTGTGATCGATATTGCCGGTGACGCCTCGATTCAGATGTGCATTCAGGAAATGTCTGCTGCTGTGCAGCACGGCGCACCGATCAAGATCATGATTTTGAACAATGAATACATGGGCATGGTGCGACAATGGCAGCAATTGCTTCACGGCAACCGGCTCTCCAATTCTTACACCGAGGCCATGCCGGATTTTGTGAAACTGGCAGAGGCCTATGGTGGCCACGGCATTCGGTGTAACAAGCCGGGTGATCTTGATGCAGCAATTCAGGAAATGATTGATACGCCCGGACCGGTTATTTTCGATTGCGGCGTCGTTACTCTTGCGAATTGTTTTCCAATGATTCCTTCAGGTAAGGCCCACAATGAAATGTTGCTTCCGGACGAGGCAACAGACGAAGCAGTGGGCTCTGCAATCGACGAAAAGGGCAAGGCATTGGTGTAAGGAAAGCATTCCCACCGGGACGTCTGTGATGGTTTCCAAACCAGGATTTTCTGACTATGCGCTGTTGTTGTTTCTGGCTGTTGTACTCGGGTCCAACTTCATGTTCATCAAGATTGCCGTTACGGCGCTACCGCCCGGGTTTTTTGTGTTCGCACGGTTGGTAATTGCTGCTCTGGTGCTGGTGGCCATCATGTACCTGGCCGAACAGTCATTCCCGCGGGGTATGATCTGGGTGCCGATATTCGGCTCGGCCCTGTTTGGGTACACTTTGCCATTTACCCTCATTTCCTGGGGCCAGGAGCGCGTGGATTCCGGTATCGCGTCTATTCTCATGGCAACGATGCCGCTGTTTACGCTCGCTATGGCTCAAATCTTCACCGACGATGAGAAGCCAAATCTCTATACGATTGCGGGCTTTGTCATCGCGCTGGTTGGCGTTTTGCTGCTGTTCGGTTTTGACAAGCTGGCCTCACTCGGGGACGAGAGCGTCCGCCAATATGCAATTGCATTCGGCGCTGTCAGTTTTGGTCTGAATGCAATTATCACAAAGCAACTGACAGGTTTGAAATGGCAAACCATGACTGCGAGCCTCATGGTGGTTTCAGTCATTCTGGCTTTACCGCTGCTCTATTTCGTAAACTGGAGCGAGGTATCGGCGGGACCACTCATCTGGACTTCGGTGGTATATACCGGGCTCGCGCCGACCGCTCTTGGTGCAGTGCTGATCATATTGGTGGTTCAGCGGCAGGGGGCTTCATTTTTGAGCCAGCTTAATTTCATTGTGCCTGTTGTCGGGGTTGTCTGTGCGGTTGTTTTCCTCAAAGAAGACCTGCCTGCAAATGCCGCTATGGCTCTACTGGTCATTTTGTGTGGTGTGGCGATTGCAAGACGACGTCCGACTCGCAAGATCGTTTCGATTAACAAGGGTGTGTAATCATGAGCAATGCAAACGAAGATAAAAACCCGGTTATGCCGCCGCCGGCATCGGCGTATTTCATCGCCCAGACGACGGAAATTGCGGTGCAGCACACATTGTCTGTGCTGGTTGACAATGAGTCCGGCGTTCTGGCGCGGGTGATCGGTCTGTTTTCAGGACGTGGATACAATATCGAGAGCCTGACTGTGTCCGAAACGGAGCACCAGAAGCATCTCTCACGGATCACCATCATATCCAAAGGAACGCCAAAGGTGCTTGAGCAAATCAAGCGGCAACTTGATCGTATGGTCCCCGTTCACCGCGTTGTGGATTTGACGTTGGTTGCTGAGCGAAAGGGACACGACAAGCCGCTCGAACGTGAGTTGGCGCTGGTCAAAGTGGCCGGCCAGGGCGATCATCGCGTCGAGGCCATGAGACTTGCTGACGCTTTTCGCGCCCAGGTCATTGATGCTTCTACAGAGCACTTTACCTTTGAGATTACCGGCCGATCTTCCAAAGTCGAGCAGTTCATTTCAATCATGGGGCCGCTTGGCCTGGTGGAAGTCTGTCGAACCGGCATCGCGGCGATGAACAGGGGTGAACAGGGCATGTGAGCAGCCGATTAAAGGCGGAGCACGAAACCCGCTTGCTTTCCTTGGCTCGCGGCACCATACCCGCGCTTTGATCCTCACATTTTGGTAGCTGTCTTGACACAGTTCGAAACACTTGGACTTTCAGGCACTATATTGAAATCCGCCCGTCATCTGGGCTTCGATGAGCCTACTCCGATTCAGCGCGAGGCTATCCCTCTTGTGCTTGAGGGCAATGATATCATGGGCCTGGCCCAGACTGGTACCGGCAAGACAGCGGCGTTCGGATTTCCGCTGGTTGACCGCCTGTTAGAATCCAATTTCAAGCCCCGGGACCGTTCGGTTGGAGCGCTCATACTTGCCCCGACTCGTGAGCTTGTGAACCAGATTGCCGAAAACCTGCGAAAGTTTGTCCATGATACCGGATTGCGGGTTCAGGTTGTCATCGGCGGAGCTTCGCTCAATGTTCAGGTGCGTAAGCTGGAACGAGGTGTTCATATTCTGGTTGCAACGCCGGGCCGGCTGCTGGATCTCGAAAAGCGCGATGCAGTGCGGTTTGACGAAACCAGATTTCTGGTGCTCGACGAAGCGGACCAGATGCTCGACCTCGGGTTTATTCATGACCTGCGCAAAATCTCGAAACTCGTTGCGCGGCCACGTCAGACTCTGATGTTTTCTGCAACCATGCCAAAGCAGATTGATGAATTGGCAAAAACCTATCTCACGGCCCCGGTTCGCGTCGAAGTGTCGCCGCCCGGCAAGGCGGTTGATAAGATAAAGCAGAGCGTTCACTTCGTTGCACAGAAGGAGAAGACCAACCTTCTCAAAGACTGCCTGATCGAGCGCCAAAATGACGTTTCCCTGGTGTTTGCACGTACCAAACACGGATCTGAAAAGCTGATGAAACATCTTGTTGATTGCGGCTTCAGGGCAGCATCCATTCACGGCAACAAAAGTCAGGGGCAGCGTGACCGGGCAATTCGCCAGTTTAAGAACCGCGAGATCGATGTCCTTGTGGCAACCGATGTTGCGGCAAGGGGGATTGATATTCCCGGTGTCAGCCATGTTTACAATTACGATTTGCCCGAAGTTCCGGAAAATTATGTGCATCGTATCGGGCGCACGGCCAGAGCGGGTGCTAACGGGGAGGCCGTCGTGTTGTGTTCTCCCGCCGAGATCAAGTTGTTCAAAGCGGTTGAAAAACTGATGAACATCTCAATTGAAGTGGCCAGCGGTGTCGAGCCCGATCTCAGTGAAGCTGTTTCGCGCGGTGGAGGAGGGGGGCGCAACGGCGGGGGCGGCGGACGTTGGAAGTCTCGCCCAAAGGGGGCTGTTGGAAAGAAACGCCCGTCAAAAAAGGCTGGAAACAGCGCCCAGAAACGTACAGCAAGGCCGGGTAAGTCCAGCCCGTCCAACACCAAGCCTGCAAATGCTTCCAGCCGTCGCCCGAAGGCCAACAACCGGAGACGGCGCTCTCCATAGAAGCGGGAAACCAATAGGCGCGCCCCGGGTCGAACACCGCGAACGCCCGGCTGGACCGTGGGTTCCATGCGTATAAGCTGACAGTGAACCCAACCAGGCCGGGGAACCGTATGCGCAGCTTTGCTTTCCTATTGTATCTTTTTTTCGGCGCCTTCGCGGGTAGTTCAACGGGCATGGCAGAAGAAGAGAAGCCTCCCACCCGGCAGGAACTCAGCAACCTCGCTTCGCTGGTTGTTTCGGACCCGAGATTTGCGAAATACCATGCAATGTGTCCGGTCGACGCGTTTGGTGCGGAACAGTCGATTCTGAATAGCCTCGGTTTTGGAGGCGATGGTGAGCAAAGCCAGTGCCGGTTAGATTTGCCTGCTTGTTTCACGACCTGTGCGGCAGGCAATGGCCAGGCCTGTTTTCACATCGCTCGGATTTTCGAAAACACCAACAAGCAACCCTACGATGGTGACTATTCTCAGCCTGTTTTCGCATTCGCTTGCGCGGCAGGAAACCACGGCGCCTGTACCAATCGCGGAGGAGGCATGCGCAACGGCGGATACGAGAACGACCCTGTGAGGAAATGGACACAGCCGCGTCTCGATGCCTGTCTCTTTCGTATGTTTGATAAAGCGTGTTCCGGCGACAGTGGCTGGGGATGCACCATGTTGGGGCAAGCCTACATAAATGGCGAAGGAGTGGGGGCAGACAAAACAAAGGCAGTGGGCGTGTTGCAGCAGGTTTGCGATGGTCCCGAGGATGATCATCCCTCCTGCGTTTACGCGCGCGGTCTCTTGCAGAGACTTGAATAGGATGATCCGGACTACTGCCGCTCCATCAGCCGGTGATAGAACCGGATTCCCTTTTCGATGTTTTCGAGCGACAGGCGTTCGTTTGTGCCGTGGAACCTCGTCAGATCATCACCTGTAATCTTGAAGGGATTGATTCTGTAGGCGTTGTCTGCGGCGCGCGCATAAAGTCGTGCGTCGGTTGCGGCGATCGTCAGGCCTGGAACCGTCGCGATTGGTCCGAACGTGTCAAGGATGCTGGCACGAATGTCGAGATAGCCTTGCGCATTCTTGTCGGAGACCGGTGACGCGGGGGATGCAAAGAGTTCTTCCACCCGGATTGAAACCCGGTCATCATCTATCGTGCGACTGACATGAGAGACGATACTGTCAAACGTGTCGCGGGGATGAATTCGGAAATTTACCTTCGCCACCGCCTCGACCGGCAACACGTTGACCTTGTCGGAGCCGCTGAGCATCGTCGGGGCGGTGGTTGTGCGCAACATGGCATTGGTTGACGGCGCGTCCGATAATATGCCCTCCAGAATAGGGCCAAACAACCACGTGTTTGCAAAGATAATTCTGCGACCGAATGAAAAATGACGACCAAGACGGTCAAAGAACTCGGCCGACACCCCCGTCAGACCACCTGGGACAGGCGCTTGCTGAAGCCGGTCTATGGCGCGTGCAAGAATTCCCACGGCCGTCTCTTTTGGAGGCATCGATGAATGGCCTCCCGCTGACCTGGCAATCAGGCTAAGGGTGACAACACCTTTTTCTGCCAGGTTTATGCTGGCTACAGGCTTTTCAAGACCAGGGATAATCTTGTCGAGAACGAAGGAACCTTCGTCCAAAATCCAATCAAGTTGGATGTTCTTGCTGCCGAGAAACTTTGCAACCGCCGCTGCTCCCGCACCGCGTACTTCTTCGTCATGGCCAAAGCTGAAATAGATCGTGCGTTTGGGCTGAAAACCGGCTCCCATCAGCTTCTCTGCCGCATGCAGCATAGTGATGAGAGCGCCCTTGTTGTCCAGGGTGCCGCGGCCCCAGACAAATTTGTCGTCGACGAATCCCGAATAAGGCGGATGAACCCATTGAGAGAGCGTCGGCTGCAGAATCGGAACGACATCGTAATGCGCGGCGAAGAGGACCGGTTTCAGGTTCGGGTCGGAACCGGTCCATTGGTAAAGCGGCGTCTTTTCGGCAATCAAGACACGCGTCGTGCTGGCGTGCAGCCGCGGAAAGGCCTGCGGCAGCCAGTCAATAAAGGCATCAAAGTCCGGACTGTCGGGCTTGGTAGAATCGGTTTCGAAGGTAACCGCTCGCGAAAGGTCTTGCGCTGCGCGGGCAACATTGACTTCAAATTCTGCCGCCTTGACGGAGGCAATTTCCGGTGGCGAATACCGGATGGTGTTGATGAGCAACACGGCGAGCAGAAGCAGCAGAAGTGCTCCGATGCCGGCTGCGCAGCGCTTGACCCATTTCCACATAATATCAGCCCCATATGCCCAGACCATCATTTGAAACGGCAACGGCCCCAAATGCAATACGCCAGATTTCCAGCGCCCGGCATTTCTGTTGAACCGGGCGCGGGAGGCGTGTAGACTTTAGGTCAGGAATACTGACATTTTTAAGCTGAAGCTCATTGTCCTTTGCAACGTTCACTGCCTTGCTGGTTTTTTCGTTCGTCTCTTCGATCACACCTGGGCCCAACAATATTATGTTGCTTTCCTCCGGCATAAACTTTGGGTTGCGACGAACCTGGCCCCACGCCTTCGGCATCGCTTTCGGCTTCGGCGTTCTCCTGGCAGCTGTGGGGCTGGGGATTGGATTGATTCTTGAGCGATACCCGTTGCTCTTCACGGCGATCAAGGTCGCTGGTGGTGCCTATATGGTGTATCTGGCCTGGCGCATTGCAACCTCGGGTCCGATAAATGAAAGTGAAAGGCGTGGGCGGCCCATGCGCTTTTCTGAGGCGGCACTGTTTCAGTGGGTCAATCCCAAGGCCTGGGTGATGGCTGGTGTTGCCATGTCTCTCTATACGGAGGAAGGCGACTACGTCACCAACGTGGCCATCATCGTGGTTGCCTTTTGTATTGTAAATCTCCCGTCTGTGGCCGTTTGGGCTGGATTTGGGTCTGCAATGCGCAATTTTCTGAACGACCCGGCAAAGCTGCGCATCTTCAACTACATCATGGCTCTGGCGCTGCTTTTGTCGCTCTATCCAATGCTTCGTGTGTGAATAGTACGCGAGTGTGCGAATCTGCACATTTGGCCACTCTCGTTTCTGCAACAGTGACTTCATCAGGGATGGGGCGACTAGTTCGCTTTCAACACTGAAAAAACAATCGGCCTTTTATGCCCCTAACCGGTCGATTGAGGCTCGTCTTCCCCAATTAGGGGGAGGCGGGCCGTCTTATCTTGAGACTCCGGTCAAGGCGTGTAAGTTGGCACAAAACCAGCGAACAACCGAACCAGATGAACTCAAATAATCCAAAAAGCATTGATGACACCCTCACGCTTCTGGCTGGCGAAAGCTATCTCGCAGATCGTTCACTTGCCACGGTGCTTTATCTTGCGCTGAAGATGAACCGACCACTTTTTCTTGAAGGGGAAGCGGGGGTTGGGAAAACCGAGATTGCCAAGGTGTTGTCATCTGCACTCGACCGACCGCTCATCCGTTTACAGTGTTATGAAGGGCTGGACATTTCCTCTGCGGTCTATGAATGGAACTATGCGGCGCAAATGATTGAGATCAGGATGCGCGAAGCTTCCGGTGACACCAACAAAGATGCCATGGAAGACGGTGTATTTTCGGAGCGGTTTCTTACAAGACGCCCGATTCTCCAGGCTCTGGAACAGGTTGATGGCCGCGCACCAGTGTTGTTGATTGACGAGCTGGACCGTACTGACGAAGCGTTTGAGGCATTTCTGCTTGAAATTCTCTCTGACTTTCAGGTCACGATTCCCGAGCTTGGAACGATAAAGGCGGCGGAACCGCCAATTGTAATCATAACAACTAACCGGACACGCGAGATACACGATGCATTGAAGCGGCGCTGCCTTTACCACTGGGTCGATTACCCTGACGCTGAAAGGGAGCTGGAAATTGTGCGCCTCAAGGTTCCGGATGCTGACGCCACCCTTTCGCGTGAAGTGGTTGCCTATGTGCAGAAGCTACGTGAACTGGAGCTGTTTAAGAATCCAGGCATAGCCGAGACTCTGGATTGGGCTACGGCTCTTATGGAACTGGACAAGCTGGCCCTGGATCCTCAGGCGATTTCAGACACATTGGGTGTGTTGCTGAAGTATCAGGACGACATCGCTCAAATTCAGAGCAGCGATGGTGCCGACATTTTGAAGGAAGTACGTTCCGAGCTTAAAAGCGCTCCGGCGATCTAAGGGGCACCCCGAACATGGATGCAAGTCTGTCCGGCACTGAACCACAGGGGCGTATCCCCGAAAATGTCCTGTATTTTGCCCGAACCCTCAGAGATGCAGGCTTGCGGCTTGGACCCTCTGCCGTCGTTGATGCAGTTCGTGCGCTTGAGGTGGCCGGAATCGGTGATCGGGATGACCTCTACTGGACGCTGCATTGTGTTCTGGTAACCCGTAAGGAAGACCATCCTGTGTTCGATGAAGCGTTCAATTTGTATTGGCGCTCAAGGGATCTTGTCGAAAAGATGATTGCCATGTTTTCCCCTATGGCAGACCCGCGCGGAGAACAGGAGAAAGCCAAGGCCGGGCAGGCCCGCGTTTCGGAAGCCCTTTTTCAGGGTGAAGAGAGTCGTGAGACGCAGGAAAAACCGGAAATCGAAATCGATGCCTCCTTTTCAATGAGTGAAAAGGAAGTGCTTCGTACAAAAGACTTTGCGCAGATGACGGCAAGCGAATTTGCAGCTGCAAGGCAGGAAATCGAGAAACTGAAACTGCCTGTGGACCGGGCTAAGACGCGACGGTTTCGTCCCTCGCAGCGTGGCCGGATTTTCGACCCCCGCGCTATGATGCGGAAGAGCATGACAACGGGAGGCGATCTGATATTGCCACGTTTTCGCGAGCCACGCTTTGTCCAGCCGCCGCTCGTCGTTCTGGCCGATATATCGGGATCGATGAGCCAGTATTCACGGATATTCCTCCACTTTCTCCACGCGCTCAGTGACAAGCGAAGGCGGGTTCATACTTTTCTGTTTGGCACCAGACTGACCAATGTTACCCGTGCCCTGCGCAACAAGGACCCGGACGAGGCACTGGATGATGTTTCCGCCCAGGTTCTTGACTGGGAGGGAGGAACCCGAATTGGAGAAACACTTTCTCAGTTTAACAGAACATGGAGTCGACGCGTTTTGGGTCAGGGCGCAGTCGTCCTTTTGATCACCGACGGGCTTGAACGCGCAGCCGACGATGCCGAACTCTCACAACTTGGCAAAGAAATGGAACGTTTGCATAAGTCCTGCCGACGGCTGATCTGGCTCAATCCACTGTTGCGCTTTGACGGTTTTGAACCGCGTGCAGCAGGAGTCCGAACCATGATGCCTCACGTCGATGATTTTCGCGCCGTCCACTCTTTGGATTCTCTGTCCGATCTTTGCGCTGTGCTCAGCGCGAAAGGCAGAGCTTGAAGGTGACGCGCTTTGGCCTAGATTGAGGGCAGCATGACCGAAAAAGCAATGACAGAACGTGACCCGCTTGTTCTCGCAGAGAGCTGGCACAAGGCTGGAAAAGGGGTTGCCATGGCGACCGTTGTCGAGACCTGGGGGTCAGCACCGCGTCCGGTGGGCAGCCATCTCGTGATAGACGCTGACGGTAATTTCGAAGGTTCCGTTTCTGGCGGTTGTGTTGAGGGGGCTGTGGTGTTTGAAGCTGTTGAAGCGATCGAAACGGGCAAGCCAAAGATGCTCGAGTTTGGTGTCGCCGACGAAACGGCCTGGGAAGTTGGCCTTTCCTGCGGGGGGCGAATCCGGGTGTATGTCGAACCCATCGTCGGTGAAAATTGATGCACCCGGCGCTGCTGTCCCAACTCAATACAGCGCGCCTGGAGCGCGTCGCAGTTGCCGTTCTGACTGATCTGTCGACCGGGGAAAAACGCCTTGTTCACGCCAATGACGTGGACGACGATCCGCTTGCGGCGGAGCTGGAGACGCGTTTCAGGTCTGGCAAATCCGGAATCATTTCAGTCGATACCGGCGAGTTGTTTATCCAGATTCACGCGCCATCGCTCCGTCTTGTGGTAATCGGCGCCGTACACATTTCGCAGGCGCTGTTTCCGATCGCCCAGGCCTGCAATTTTGATGTCACGGTCATCGATCCGCGAACGGCGTTTGCGACGAAGGAGCGTTTCTCGAATGTAACTTTGGAGGCAGAATGGCCCGAAGAAGCGCTAAAAGAGACGATACTCGACGCCTACACGGCGGTCGTTGCGCTGACCCACGATCCCAAGATTGACGATATTCCAATTCGTGCGGCTCTGGACGCAGAGTGCTTTTACGTTGGTGCGCTCGGCAGTAACAAGACCCACGGCAAGCGACTTGATCGTTTGCGGGCGGCTGGAGTGACTGACGATGTTCTGGAGCGAATTCATGCTCCTATCGGCTTGGATATTGGCGCGGCCGGTCCCGCCGAAATTGCGGTTGCTGTTATGGCTCAGATTATCGGTGTATCGCGTCGGGGAAAGTCCGCGTGAGGTTTGGTCCTGTAGCGACTGAAGATGCCGAAGGGACTGTTCTTGCCCATGCGCTGCGGCTGAAGAGCGGGCGGTTGAAGAAGGGAAAGCGGCTTTCAGGCACAGACGTTGCTGCGGCCCTGGACAGCGGCGTAAAGAGACTGGTCGTCGCGCGCATTGAAGCGGGCGACATCGAGGAGGATTGCGCTGCTGAGCAATTGGGACGGGCTCTTCGCCGCGATGGTATGCGAACTGCCGATCCCTTTACAGGACGCGTCAACGTTTATGCCGAGTGTGCAGGAATTTTTACCGCTGACGCCGAGCTTGTGGCGCAACTGAACCGGGTCGACCCCGACATCACATTCGCGACGTTGCCAGATCAGGTTTTTGTTCAGGCCGGGCGCATGATTGCCACGGTCAAAATCATTTCTTTTGCCGTGAATCAGGAAAAGATCAAAGAGGCAGTCGAACTCTGCAAAGGCGCGAACCACATCGGTTTGAAGCGCTCTGAACCCACCAAAGTGGGGCTGATTGCGACCAAATTGCCGACACTGAAAATGTCGACGATGGATAAGACTGCGACAATTCTGCGTGAACGACTTGAACTGGCAGGAAGCTCGCTTGTCGCAGAACGCCGCGTCGATCATACGGCTTCAGCTGTATCGGAAGCGTTGTCGAAAATGGTTGAACAGACAGATTTAATAATCGTTTTTGGAGCGTCGGCCATTACCGACAGAGCCGATGTTATTCCTTCAGGACTAAGGGACGCCGGGGGACTTGTTGAGACCCTGGGCATGCCTGTTGATCCCGGAAATCTTTTGATGACCGGCCGAATGGATCAGGTGCCCGTCATCGGGGCGCCTGGCTGTGCCCGAAGTCCGGCAGAAAACGGCTTCGACTGGGTGCTGCAGCGCATGCTCGCCGGCCTGGATGTAGGGCCGGACTACATTACGAGCCTTGGAGTCGGTGGGCTGTTGATGGAAATACATGAGCGGCCGCAACCGCGTGAAGGGTAATCTGGTTTGACTGTTGGGGGAGTCATTTTGGCGGCTGGTCAGTCGCGGCGTATGGGCCGTGCCAACAAATTGACCACGCCCTGGAGGGGAAAGCCGCTGGTGCGCCACGTCTGGGACGCTGCTGCGGGCAGTAAACTTTCACCGCTTGTTGTCGTGACCGGTCATGAATCAGATGCCGTGCAGGCGGCATTACCTGCGGGCGTGCATAGCGTTCACAACAGTGACTTTGAGTCTGGAATGGCGGGCTCCATCCGTTCCGGAATATACCGATTGCAGGGCCACATGCCGGTCGTGATCCTGCTGGGCGACATGCCCCTTGTCACGAAAGATCATATCGATGCATTGATTGCTGCGTTCGAGGCTGCCGGCAGTGACAAAGCCATTGTCGTTTCAACCTGCGATGGAAATCCGGGCAATCCCGTTCTTTTCGGCAAGGCCCATTTTGCGGCGTTGAAGATGCTTGAGGGCGACCAGGGTGCGAAATCGGTGGTTGCGGCGCAAGCCGGGAATGTCATCAAGATTGAAATCGGCGAGGCCGGCCGGCGAGATTTTGATACACCGGATATGTTTGAGCTTTAATCGGCACGTCCAAAAATGGTCTGAAATGATTCTTTCAGCGCCAGATCCAGATCAACCATCGTAACCGGCAATCCCAGATCCACGAGGCTGGTGACACCATGCCCGGCGATGCCACACGGTATAATGCCTGAAAAGTGGTCGAGGTCAGGTTCCACGTTGATCGCTATGCCGTGCAGCGACACCCATTTCTTTAGTCGGATGCCGATGGCCGCGATTTTGTCTTCAGCGAGGCCATTGGCGGTTGGAATTTTGTCAGGACGCCTGACCCACACGCCAACCCGGTCTTCGCGTCTCTCACCCTTCACATTGAAAGCTGACAGCGTTGATATGATCCACGCCTCCAACGCGTTAACAAACACGCGTACGTCCTGCTTGCGCCGTTTCAGGTCGAGCATCACATAGACCACGCGCTGACCGGGCCCGTGATAGGTGTATTGTCCGCCGCGACCTGTGGCGTGTACCGGAAACCGGCCGGGCGATACCAGATCGCTTTCATTGGCGCTGGTTCCGGCCGTGTAGAGTGGCGGATGCTCGAGCAGCCAGACGCATTCCACCAATTCGCCGTTGGAAATCGCCCGGCAACGCTCCTCCATAAAGGCTATGGCGGTATCATAGTCGACCAGACCCTCACTCACCCGCCATTCCACGGCAGGAGAGTCCTCGGTAGGGTGAAAAAGTTCTGACAGACTGGCACGTGGGACTGACATGTCTGCTATGTGGCAGCGTGCTGCTGTAGTGACAAGGAGCCACATTGTAAAAACGCTGCTCGTGCAGATTTATCGCTTGTGCAGAACTCGGCCTTTTGTTACGACCCCGCGACCAGTCAAACGACAGGCAAGTGCGGCCGTGGCGGAACTGGTAGACGCGCAGCGTTGAGGTCGCTGTGGGGTAACTCCCGTGGAAGTTCGAGTCTTCTCGGCCGCACCAAAAATTTCAGATCCATTGTGTTGAAAACGTTTGTTTTTATGGATTTATCCGGCTTGTCTGCGGATGAACCAATGCCCTCGTGGTCCGCGTCTCTTGCGTCAAATGCTCGCTTGGTCTGTTGCCGAGCTCTGCTTCGCATAATTCCGCTCTAGCGAGCGACGCTGGTCCGGTAGTCTCGTGGTGTGTATCCATAGCGCTGCTTGAACAGGCGGGAAAACTGAGCCTGGTCGCCAAAACCGCGACGATAGCAGATGTCAGCGATGCTTTGGCTGTTGTTTGGGTTTCCCAGGTCGTCGTGGGCCGCCTTAAGACGCAGCTCCCTGATCCATTGTCCCAGAGTCTGATTGGTATCGCGAAAAATCTCGTGCAGGTAGCGTACGGAGATTCCACAATTGTCGGCAATTGTTTCCGGTGTCAGATCCCGCTCGTACAGATTTGATCGGATGAATGTTTCGGCCCTGTGCAGATGGGCATCCCGAACCGCTGATCGGCCGGTTTCCAGGGTCCGCTCGTCGCCGGTCAGCGACAGGGCAAGCAGGTCGATCAACTGATGTCCGACATGTTCCCGCACCCCATCACTCATTGTCTCATGGCGATTTGGAACGTTCCGTACCATGTCGCTCAGCAAGCCGCCGGCGCCGGAAGTCGCGTCAAAACGCATGCCGCAAAACCTGTCCGGCGCGCGAATTCGGTTCTCCAGCGCCGCAACATCGACTTTCAAAACCCAGAGATCTGCCGGCTGTTCGTGATAGAAATCATAGGGTTCATAACTGCGTTCAAGGACGAAACTGCCTTTGCCGCAACGAACGTGGCTTCCACATTGCGAGAACCCGACTTCAGCCTTCATGGGTATGGTTACAAGCAGTTGTTCGTGTTGCTCATTGACAAGGTGCCGGGGCGAACGGCGGTACATCAGTGGCTGTGACCGCAGACGCGACAACGACACGCCGCCCAATGACCAGCCGGCAATTTCTCCCTCAAACCTTCCGGCGTCGCGAAACTTGAGATCGAGCGGAAAGTAGGTGTTGGCAATACTCTGATGCCAGTGCGTACTCTTGCTTGCAGCATCAATGCCCGCTGTCGTAATGCTGATCGCCATCGCGTTTTCTCCCGCAAACAGTCTAGGCAGCGAAAGCTCAGAAGGCAAAACCAGGCCGGACGTTTGTGCACTCTGCGTCAAAAGTGCCGCGCTCAGCGTCAAGACCGGCCGGGCGAATGTGATGTAGACTTTCCGGGAGTTGGTCGATCAGAACCGGCGGAAACTGGAAAGCGGTGGAGGTCTGCGTGGGCAAATCAGCAAAAGCGGAACGTGCGGGGCAGGAAGTCGATCCCATAACACTCTCAGTGGTGCGGGGCATATTGGAGACGACGCAGCGTGAGATGACGCTCTCTCTTGAGAAAACAGCCCGGTCAAGCGTGTTCAACCTTGCCCATGACTACTCGACTGCTTTGTTCAACAGCCGGCCGGAGATGATCCTGCAGGGGCAGGATATCCCGATCCATTTGGGTTCACTGATCCCGGCGATGAAATGCGTGCAGGAATACTTTGGTGACGACATCCACGAAGGCGACCTGATCCTCCATAACGACCCTGCCTACATGGGCAGCCACGCCATCGATACATGTATGTACAAGCCGGTTTTTTACGAAGGTGAATTGAAATACTGGACAGTCTGCAAAGGTCACCTGACAGACATCGGCGGCCCGGTTCCCGCCAGCTATAACCCTGAGGCGACCGAGATCTATGCTGAATGCTTGCGCATTCCGCCCGTGAAAATCTGGGACAAGGGCACGCCGCGCTATGACGTGCTCAACATGATATTCACCAACATGCGTGCCCGGAAAGCGCAGGAGGGAGACTTCAACGCTCTGATTGGCGCCTGCCAGGTCGGAGAGCGAAGTATCGTTCGCATGCTGGACAAATATGGTGCAGACCACGTGGAAGCTTGCATCGATGTCCTGATGGACATGGCTGACAAACAAATGCGGTCGCTGATCAAAACCGTGCCGGATGGGACCTATAGCGGAACTGCGATTTGCGAGGACGCCGGCCACGGCTTCGGCGATCTGGAAATATCGGCAAAGGTCTCAATCCAGGATGATTCCTGCCATATCGAGATCACCAGCCCGCCCCAGATCCCCTATTTCATAAATTCTTACGAGGGGAATTCCTATTCAGGAGTCTATCTCGGGCTGATGATGTTTGCCCAGCTTCCGCCACCTTACAATGAGGGACTGTATCGCTGCGTCACCGTCGACATGGGCCCCAAAGGTACCTTGTGCAACGCGGAAGAACCTGCTCCGCATATGAATTGTACGACGACGCCGATGGAGACTTTGACAGACGCTGTGCGGCTGGCATTCGAACAGGCTATGCCGTCGAATGTCGCCGCCTCATGGGGACACGCAAACGGCTTGAACATCGCCGGCTGGGATGAGCGCCACAATGAGGAATATGTTTCGATGGTGCTGGCGACCATCATCTCGGGCGCCGGTGCAACACCCCATCAGGATGGCTGGCATGCCTGCGGTCCTGAATGCTGTTTCGGAGCACTGACATCGGGTGATGTAGAACTTCTGGAATATTCATATCCGATCATCATCCATCGTTACTCGCTTATGACCGACAGCGGCGGTGCGGGAATGTTTCGGGGCGGATCGGGCACAGCCTGGGAGGTTGAGCCATTGGCTGGTGAACTGACCTATATCATGTTTGGCGAAGGGCGCCGTATTCCGGCAATTGGGGCGGCTGGCGCACACTCAACCGACATTGACACGAAAGTCGGTCGTCTCGAGCGCACGGTAGGCGGAAAACACGAGGTCGTTCGGGACAATGTAATCGGAACAATTAATCCCGGCGATTCAGTCACCAACATGAACCCCGGCGGCGGCGGTTACGGCAATCCCATGAAACGTCCGGTCGAAAAGGTTTTGGAGGACGTTCGCAACGGTCTCGTTTCCACCCGGGGCGCGCGGGAGGACTATGGGGTCGTTATTGCCGATGGCGAGCAATTGACGATCGATTTGAAGGCAACCGAACAATTGCGTGCGAAAGCCGCCTGAGTAAGTCAAACTGCGGAAGGCAATAAACCATGCGCTCACAATACAGACTTGGCATTGATGCCGGTGGCACCTTTACCGACTTCGTTCTGGCTGAAAAAGCCGGAGAAACACGACTATACAAAGCTCTTTCGACACCAGCTGACCCGACCCTGGCGATTAAAAACGGCCTCGATCTGATCGCCGAGGATACAGGTAAATCAATCAACGATATCATCTCAGAATGCGACCTTTGTATCAACGGAACGACGGTCGGTCTGAATGCGCTTATTCAGCACAAAGGTGCAAAAGTCGGGTTGATTGCAACGGCAGGCCATGAGGATTCAATCGAGATCCGCAACGGCCACAAGGAAGACGGTTATCGCTATGACGCTGAATATCCTCCGGCGGTAATGCTTGCGCCGCGCTATCTGCGCCGCGGAATCCGGGAGCGCGTGCTGTCGAGCGGCGAAATTCGAACACCTTTAAACGAGCAGGATGTCCGGGACGCCTGCGAGCATTTCCTGGCCGAGGGCGTGCAGTCCGTTGCGATCTCATTTGTATGGTCTGTCTTGCAGCCGGAGCACGAAATGCGGGCGGTTGAGATTGTCAAAGAAATGATGCCTGAGGCGATCGTAACGGCAGGGTCGATAATCTACCCACAAATTCGTGAATATACCCGCACCTCTACGGCTGTAACCAACGCCTATCTGGCACCTATTTTGAAGACCTACGTCAATGCAGTTGACGGCTATTTCCAGTCTCTTGGTGCAAAATACCCGGTTCGATATTTCCAGTCGAATGGTGGTCTCGCCGTTGGTGACGCGATGTCTGACCGGTCGGTCTATGCCATAAATTCGGGGCCCGCTTCGGCCCCTGCTGCCGGTCTGCATGTCACAGAGCCGTTTGGCGACAGGAACGTGATCACCGTCGATATGGGCGGGACCTCTTTCGATATCACACTGACCTATGAGGGGCGCTCCAATCTCAACAAAAACATTGATTTTTTGCGCTACCGCATCGGCATTCCGATGATTCAGGTGGAAACACTCGGGGCGGGGGGCGGGTCCATTGGGTGGATCGACGAAATGGGTCTGCTTCAGATGGGTCCTCAAAGCGCCGGTTCGGAACCGGGGCCTGCCTGCTATGATCAGGGTGGGGAACAGCCAACAACCACCGACGTCAATCTGGTGCTCGGCTACCTGAACCCCGATGGCCTGGTCGGCGGACGCTTGCCGCTCAACCGCGGCAAGGCCGAGGCTGCGGTCAAAAAGCACATTGCCGAACCGCTTGGTCTTTCCCTTGAAAAGGCGGCGTATGGCATGTTCACGATTGTCAACGCTAATATGGTCAATGGGATTCGCCGGGTATCGATTGAACGAGGCTATGACCCGCGCGACTTTGTTCTGGTTTGCGCCGGTGGTGCAACGGGGTCGCATATCACAGCACTGGCCCGGGAAATGGGGATCACGAAAATTCTGGTCAACAAACTCGCGTCGGGTTTGTGCGCCTTTGGCCAGATTATTTCGGACGTCAAATATAACTACATGGCGACGTGCCCGGTCCGGCTGGACAACGAGCAGGCCTACGATCGCATCAACGCCTTATTCAAAAGCATTGAAGCAGAAGGCGTGGAGCACCTGCTGGCTGATGATTTTGACCGGGATCACATCAAGATCAGCCGCAGCATCGAAATGCGTTATGTGGGCCAGGTTCACGAATGCACGGTCGAGATCGACAATTTCGATATCGATGAGCAATCGGTCGAGAAGCTGAAAGACGCTTTCCACAAACGGCATGAGCAACTCTATACCTACAATGAGCCGAACACGACGGTCGAAGTCGTGAACCTGGAAAGCGCTCTCTACGGTCTTGTTGACAAACCGTCTGCGGCCAGTTTGCCCAAAGGCGGAGATCCGGATGCGGCAATCAAGGGAACCCGCGAAGCGATCTTTTCTGTCGATGGAACCCGGAAGTCCGTTCCGGTTTATGATGGCAACAAGCTGGGCTCCGGGGACCGTATTGCAGGCCCTGCAATCATTGAAGAAATCACCACAACCATCGTCCTTGAACCTGACTGGAGCGCTGAACTGCATGAGAGTGGCTCATACGTTTTGGCGCCGATTTCTTAGAAACGTGGCTTGCCGGATGCGCATTCGAACCATAGGCTCCTGCGCTGGGGCACCGAACCGAACGCGATTTAAGGACGGGGTGTCAGTGTGATGTACCGAAGCAAAGTCGATCTGAATTGCGACATGGGCGAGGGTTTCGGCCACTGGACCTATGGCGACGCCCCTGATGAAGACCTGATGAAAGTGGTCACATCCGCAAATGTGGCGACCGGGTTTCATGCTGGCGATCCCAACATTATGCACTCCGTTGCCGGGATGGCGGCCGAGCATGGCATCGGGCTGGGTGCTCATCCTGGCTATGGTGATCTGCAAGGCTTCGGGCGACGGACCATTGGTGCCAGTCCTGCTGAACTCGTCAATGACATCGTTTATCAGGTGGGAGCGATGCGCGAATTCGGACGGCTGCATGACATTGAGCTGCAGCACGTCAAACCGCATGGCGCTTTGTATATGACGGCGGCAGCCGATGAGGAGCTTTCCAGACTTCTGATCGAAGCGTTACAGAAGACCGGTCCCGGCCTTTTTATCTACTGCATGCATATTTCGAAGACCTGTCGTATTGCCCAGGAAATGGGGCAGCCGTTGATCCGCGAGTTCTACGCGGACCGGGACTACGACAATTCAGGAAGTATTGTCTTCGCTCGCAAAGTTCGCCGCTTCGACCCGCAGGAGCTTGCTGAGAAATGCCTGCGGGCCTGTACAGATGGCAAGGTGAAAACCGTCGAAGGCGATGAGATCGAAATTGAATTTGAATCGATCTGCTTTCACTCCGACACGGCTGGCGCACTCGACATCGGCAAGGCGGTCCGCGGCGCGTTGATCGACAATGGCGTGACCATTGTCCGACCAGGAGCGGCCTGATGATAACGCAACAAGGACTTGAGATATGACCAAACAAATTCGCTCACCTCTGCCGGGAACGTTCTACCGAAAGCCGGCGCCGGATCAGCCCAATTTTGTTGAGGACAACGCCGGTGTGAAAGCAGGCGAAGTCATTGGACTGGTTGAGGTGATGAAATCCTTTCATGAAGTAAAGGCTGAAGAAGACGGCAATAATGTTCGTTTCCTGGCCGATAACGAAGCACCGATTATGGCGGGTGCCGTCCTGGCGGAAATGGACTGAAGCGTGGATCTCACCGGCAAGACCCTCTTCATCGCCAACAGAGGCGAAATTGCAGTTCGCATCAATCGTGCTGCTAAGGCACTGGGAATGAAGGTGGCTCAAGCCTATTCCGAAGCGGATGCCGACATGCTGGCCGTTCGTCTGTCTGACGACGCCTACGAAGTTGGTCCGCCCCAGGCGGCAAAATCCTATCTCGACATCGGCCGCTTGTTGGAAGCTGCGAGCCAGTCGGGCGCGGACGCGATCCATCCGGGTTACGGATTCTTGAGTGAGAACGCCGAGTTCGCCGGGGCTGTTGATGAAGCCGGGATGGTGTTTGTTGGTCCTGCAGCTGAAACCATTGCACTGATGGGAGACAAAGCAGCAGCCCGTGCGGCGGCAGTTAGGGCTGGAACGCCGGTGGCACCAGGCAGCGATGGGCGGATCGAAACACCTGCAGATGCCCGAGCGGTGGCAGATCGGATTGGCTTTCCGCTGATGATAAAGGCTGCAGCTGGCGGCGGTGGTCGCGGTATCAGGATCGCGCGAAATCAGGAAGATCTTGAGCGTCTTGTTCCGCAGGCGAGGAGCGAGGCGCAGGCGGCATTCGGAGACGGAGGCCTGTATCTTGAGCGTCTTCTGGAAAATGCCCGCCACGTGGAAGTCCAGATTCTGGGCGATGGCAAACGAGCGATTCATTTGTTCGAGCGCGAATGCTCCCTGCAGAGGCGCCGCCAAAAGGTGTGGGAAGAAGCCCCGGCTGTCTGCCTGAGCGACGATCAGCGTCAGAGCATCTGCGAAGCGTCGGTGAAACTGGCCGAGTCGGTTTCCTACAGGGGAGCCGGCACGTTGGAATACCTGTTTGATCCCGGTGCAGGCACATTCGCATTTCTCGAGATGAATACCCGTGTGCAGGTCGAACACCCGGTCAGCGAGTTTGTGACCGGTGTGGACATTGTGCAGGAGATGATACGTCTTGCATTCGGTGAATCGCTGTCGCTTTCGCAAAACGACGTTTCGCGCAACGGCCACGCCATCGAAGTGCGGGTCAATGCAGAAGACCCAATGAACAATTTCATGCCTTTTCCGGGGGTTGTCGGAGCCATGTCAGTGCCCGACAACGTCCGCTTTGATACGATGTTGTATGAGGGATACGCCATTCCTCCGTTTTATGACTCTCTGCTTGGAAAGCTGATTGTGCATGGCGAAACACGCGCCGATGCCTTGTCAAAACTGCAAGCAGCGCTTGCCGAGTTCAAGATTGAGGGACTGAAAACAACACTGCCTTTGTATGAGATGCTGGCGCTCGATCCGGACGTAGCTGCCGACAAATTTCACACCCAGTTTCTTGAAAATTGGCTGGAAACCCATCTGTCCGTCCCGGCATAGTGCCGGGTCTTTGAACGGAGAATGACGATGAAGACACGATATTCATTTGGCGGCGACGAACACATATTCGTTGAGGTGGACGAGGAGATGTCGCTTGACGCCTTCTTCAAAAGCCTTTCGATCACCGGTGCGGTGGCCGATCTCAACATAAACGGCGTCACCGAAATTTGCCCCGCCAACGCGTCGTTCCAGATCAAATTCGATCCGGATGTCATTTCTCCGGATGACATGCTGAACGAGTTGAAGAAACTGGAAAGCGCGGCGGAATCGTCTGAAAAACGCATCGCCACCCGTATCGTTGAGATACCGGTGTTCTACAACGATCCCTGGACACACGAAACGCTGATGCGTTTTCGTGAGCGGCATCAGGATCCGGACGGGACAGATCTCGACTATGCTGCGCGTATCAATGGCTTTGACTCAGCCGAAGGGTTCATCGAAGCACACCATTCAAACCCGTGGTTCGTTTCGATGGTAGGTTTCGTTTCCGGACTGCCGTTTCTCTATCAGCTTGTAGAACGAGAGCGGCAGTTGCAGGTTCCCAAATACCTGCGCCCCCGCACTGACACGCCTAAACTGACAGTTGGATATGGCGGATGTTTCTCTTGTATCTATTCGGTACGGGGCGCCGGCGGTTATCAGATGTTCGGCATCACGCCCATGCCAATCTACGATCCTGAGCAGAAGGTCAGCTATCTGAAAGACTTTATGGTCTTTTTCAAGCCTGGCGACATCGTCAAATGGAAACCGATCGACCGGGCCGAATACGATCGTATTCTGGAGCAGGTCGAGGCAGGTACTTACGAGCCGAAAACAGCAAAAGTCGATTTCGACCTGGAAGCATTCAATGCCGATATCGATGGAACCAACAGGAAACTGATGGAGGCACTCAATGGCGCTTAAAGTCATACAACCCGGGCTTTTGACAACCATTCAAGACCTGGGCCGACCCGGGTACTTTCACCTGGGCATTCCGATCGGCGGGGCGATGGATCGAATGGCGATGCGGGCGGCAAACATGCTCGTCGGTAACGACGAAGCGGCCGCCGGCCTGGAGGCGGTCTTCATGGGCCCAGAGTTGGAATTTTCCAGCGACGCGACGGTGGCTGTAACCGGAGCCGAAATTCCAATCCTGCTGGATGGTGAGGAACAGCCCGGCTGGACAGGCTTCCCGGTCAAGGCTGGTCAGATTCTGAAGTTCGGATTTCTGAAGGCCGGTGCGCGCGCTTACATTGCTGTTTCGGGTGGGATTGATACTCCCCCCGCCCTCGGCTCACGTTCCACATATGCGATAGGGGCACTGGGAGGGATTGAAGGACGTGCAATCGCATCTGGCGATGAATTGCCGGTTGGCGCTTCTGGCCGGGTTGAGGCAGGAGCCACAATCTCAGAAAAGTTGCGCAGAATGAGCAGCTCACCGACCGAGCTTCGGGTTCTACCGGGGCTCTATTGGCACAGAATAACGGAGACCGCCCAGGCCGGCTTTTTCGATGATGAATGGAAGGTTGCCCCAGAGGCTGACCGTATGGGTTATCGGTTTCGAGGAGGCAAGCCGCTCGATTTCGTCGAGCGAGAAGCCCCATTCGGCGCGGGGTCCGACCCATCCAATATTGTTGATGGTTGTTATCCCTATGGCTCAATTCAGGTTCCGGGCGGTACCGAGCCGATCGTGTTGCACCGCGATGCGGTGTCCGGGGGAGGATATTTTATGATCGGGACGGTGATTTCGGCCGATATGGACCTGATCGGGCAGCTGCAACCCCATATGCCTGTTAAATTTGTCGAAGTGAGCATGGAGCAGGCGTTAAAGGCGCGAAGTGATCGATCAAAGGTTCTGCAGGGCATGCGGGAGAGCCTGGGTTGAGCATCGGCATCGATACATTGCTCGAAGATCCGCCCAAGCCCGCAATTCATCGAGCGCGGCCACCGCTGCGGATCCTGGGGACATCTGTGACCCAGATCGAACCCATCATGCGCGCAGCTCGAGAAGATCTCGGGCTGAAGTTCGAGTTTATCACGCTTGATGGCACCAAGGCGCAGCGACGCGGGGCCCTGTCACCCGACAGCTTTGATATTTACGATCAGTGGTTTCACGATATTGACCTTATCTGGCCGACGGCTTCCATCCAGCCGATCGAAGTGGAAAGGATTGATCGCTGGGACCAGATCAATGATTTGCCCAAGAAAGGAAGGCTGTCGCCTGATATGCCGCGGGCAACGGGTGGCGATCCTTCGCAAAGACTGTTTGTCCAACTCGACAATACGTTGGGCAGTCTTCAATCTGATCGCATAAGCATGTTGCCGACGGTTCACAATGCCGATGGATTTGCGGTTGTCGGGGCCGAAGCCGGTTCGATCACGAGTTGGAGTTCGCTGCTGGATCCGGAATGGGCAGGGCGTGTAGTACTGCAATCAGACGCTGCGATTGGCAGCCTCGACATGCTGTTCGCGCTCATGGCGCGGGGCGAGCTGAACGCTCGTGATCCGGGCAATCTGTCGCTCGAAGAGATCGACAAGTTGGTTGAGTTGCTGAAAGCCTACAAACTTGCTGGTCATTTTCGCTGCTTCTGGGCCGACGAGGAAGAGGCGGTCAATGCCATGCGCCAAAACAAGCCGACAATAGGATCGCTCTGGTGGTCGGGTGTGATCAAGCTGCGGAGTCTCGGTGCATCTGTGACAATGGTGACACCGCAAGAGGGGTATCGGGGATGGTTCGGTGGTCTGGCCCTGTCGGCGCGTCTTGACGAGTGGGCAGGCGATGCAGCGTATGACTATTTGAACTGGTGGCTCGATGGAAAGCCTGGTGCGATCATGGCGCGTGTCGGGGCGTACATGTCAAATCCGGAGTCTGTCAGGCTGCAACTTACGGAGGATGAATGGGCATTCTGGTATGAAGGAAAACCCGCCTCAGCCCCGATCAAAAACCCCTCAGGACAGACCATTTACGACCCGGGAAGCATCCGGGAGGGTGGTTCATACGGGGAGCGTATGGCCCGTGTAGCTGTTTGGGATACGGTCATGGACGAGCACAATTATCTTGTCCGCCGTTGGGAGAGTGCGCTTTCTGGCTAGCACCAGATCCGGTTCCGCACGAACCGTGGACTGACTCTATTATTGAGCCTGCCTGATCAGATATGGCGGCAGATCCTGATCTCCGGGAAACACGGAAATCGCCTTCAAGCGTTGCCGGGTTCTCGCCGCGGAAAGCTTAAGATGTTCTTCCAGCGAGCGGCCTGCTGTTTCCCATGCTCCGCGCATTGCAAATTCAAGAACGATCAGATGTTCCCGCAGTGACATCTCAAAGGAGTTCACGCCGACTACATCGGCAAACAGCCTGTTCACGACCAGCGCAATCTGACTTTGATTGATCATGCGCAGCAAATGCGGGTTGTCGCATCTGGAAAGGAGCTTGATGTGAATGTCGGTCTCCATGGATTCCAGCCGCTCGGGAGACAGGCCGCGCTGATTGGATACCGCGCTCATGGTGCGTTGCCACATGGCATCGATCTCTTCGGGCGGAAACAGCGGCCCACTTTCGATCAGGGCGAGCGGCTCAAGCTTGGAGCGGACGGCAAAGTAATTTGCAATGTCCCGTGAGGTCAGCGGCCCGACCAGCCAGTGTGACTTCCTATCCTTACGTAGGATGCCGCGGTCTTGAAAGCGCGGCAGCAATTCACGAACAACAGTCCTGCTCACATCGTAATGCTCAGCAAGCGCCTTCTCGTTAATGCGCCACAGACCAAATGGAAGTGCGCGGGTCAGCACATTTTCCAGATCTTCCGCGATCCGAAGTGCTGCGCCAATCCTGGGTTCCCCGGCCTTCTCCGCCAAAATGCCAAACAGTTCGGGAGTTACATCAATGCGTCTTGGCGTCTGTGCGCCGGAAACAACAAATCCACGGCCCTCGAAACGCCGCAGTGAACCCTGTTGCATCAACTCTCCGAACGCCGTGCGAACGGGCGTTCGGCTGGTGCCAAAAATCTCGGCGATCGGACCTTCAATAAGCACAGCGCCCGGGGGCAGGTCACCGGACGAAATCGCCGCAGAGATGGTTCTCTTAATAGTGACGTATTGCGGCTCCACGTGAGCAGAATTTTCCGTGTCATGAAACATAGTCTTCAGGGAGTACCGTTTCAGGGCTGAGCTGTAAATGGCTTCAAAAAACGATCTTTGTGCACAAAAAATGGTGGAATTGTTTCTCAACCAGGCAGAAAGGCGAAAAATTTCGCAGAAAATTTGAGCAATCTGAACTGTTGGGCGATTAGTGATTGACTTGTGTGTACGAAGGTCACAGACTTTGTTAATGTTTTGTTTACCTCTTCAGCAAAAAGACATCGCGTTTCGCTCATGATGGAGTTGGTGAGCCTCACGAAGTCCTATGATGGCGTGAGCGTTGTAAAAGACGTATCGCTGACCGTTGAGAATGACGAATACCTGACAATTCTTGGACCGTCCGGCTCGGGAAAGTCGACGTTGCTGAGGGTGATCGCAGGCCTTGAATGGCCCGAATCAGGCACCGTTTTTCTCGATGGCCTGGACATCGGCGACCAGCTGCCTCATGTGCGAGGGCTGGGTTTCGTCCAGCAAAAATACGCATTGTTTCCTCACCTGACGATCTTCGAAAATGTCGCTTTTGGCTTGCGCAACAGACAGACTGATCCCCTGCGCGATGAAAACGAAGTCAGGCGCCGGACTCTGGATATGCTCCACCTTGTCGGGCTCGACGACCTGGGCGGGCGGATGGTTGGTCAGATATCCGGCGGCCAGAAGCAACGGGTGTCATTGGCCCGCACCCTTGTTGCGGAACCCAAGATTTGCCTGCTTGACGAACCGTTGGGTGCGTTGGACGCCAATTTGCGCGAACGCATGACTGTGGAGTTGCGTCGAATTCGCGAGGCGCTGGGTGTCACATTCGTTCATGCAACGGGCAACGAAGCAGAAGCCATGGCGATGGGCGACCGGATGGTCGTCCTTGACAACGGCCGGTCGTTGCAAATCGGATCGCCGGATCAGATCTATGATCTGCCGGCCTCGGTTCAGGTTGCGCGATCACTGAACGCCTACAATGTGATGGCGGGCGATACGCGCGAGGGTGTGTTTTACCATATAGGACATCCGCTGCCACTGCCTCCCGGTATCCTGGATGCCCGGTACTATGCCGTGCGGTTTGGATCTCTCAGCATACTGGAAGCGGGCGGCAAAGCCGATGCGAGCGATGGCTCGATTGAAGCGGCATTTATTGCCAGTGAGTTTGTGGGCAGCCGGATGGTCTACTTCTTCCGCGACGATCATGGCGACATACTTGAAGTAGAGCAACATTTGAGCCGGTCAGACCCGCTGGACTTCAGCCTCGGGGAGCGACGTATGCTGGCCTGGCCTGTAGCCGAAGTGCTGGCTTTTGATGCTGCGGGTGATCTGATAGCGGGTACATCGCGGGGAATTGCCGCATGAGCAATACCGCCATTACCGAACAAGCACCGATCAATTCTGCGACGCGCGGCAACCAGCATGGTCTTCTGCGCGGCAAGCGTCACTATTTGCTGCTGGCTCCCGGTGTTTTCTGGATGCTGGTGTTTCTCGTTTTGCCCTTGCTGATGATGGTCTATGTCAGCTTCTGGACCCAGTCGACATTTGCCGTTTCACCGGACCTGACAATCAAGTCGTGGGTCGCCTTTTTTTCGTCTGATACTTATTTTGGTGCCCTGATCCGAACGTTGCGGATCTGGCTGACGGTCCTCGCGCTGACGCTGGTGATCGGTTATCCGACAGCGCTCTTTATCGGCCAGTTTGTGCGAAACAAAAACACGCAAACTGTCCTTCTGGTTACCTGCGTCGTACCGTTCTGGACATCCTTCCTCATAAGGGTTCTCGCCTGGCGCCCGATGCTGGGCAAGGAAGGCGCCATAAATATTCTTCTCCAGAAGTTCGGCATCACTTCTCAACCGATCGAAGTGCTTTTGTTCACAGAACTCTCTGTCGTCATCGGCATGGTCCAGATTTACGTCGTGTTCATGGTCGGGCCGATCGCATTTATGCTGGCGCGCATTGACGAAAGCCTGATCGAGGCGGCGCGCGACCTTGGAGCATCTGCCTGGACGATTTTTCGAAAGATTATTCTCCCGCTCAGCATGCCCGGAGTGGTCGTCGGTGCCATCTTTGTGTCCGTCATGGTCTTGGGAGAATTTGCAACTGCGTCGGCGCTGTCGGGCAGGAAGGTTAACCTGCTCGGCAACATCATTCTCACTCAGGTCGGATCCCTGAAGTGGGCGTTTGCTGCTGTTATTGGCGTCGTTTTGACCGTCGTGATGGCAATTGTAATCACGGGACTGCTGCGGGTCGTTAACCTGCGGCGGGAATTGTGAGGCGGCGCGATGCATCAGCTTACCTCTCTCAAATGGATATTGGGGTTCTACACAGCTCTGTTCATCGTCTTTTTGTATGGTCCATTTCTGGTAATGGGGATCATCAGTTTCCAGCAGGGGCCGGAGGGTGGACCTCAATTCCCGATAATTGAGTGGTCGACCTTCTGGTACAAACACGTGATGGGGTTTGCTCCACCTTCACGCGTGGCACCTTTGCCGGTGGGAGAAGCGTTGTTTCGGTCTCTGACCCTGGCATTTGCAACAATGATCGTTTCGACCGTTCTGGGCACAATGACGGCGCAAGCCTTCCGCACCCAGTTCAAAGGATCAGGCTTTGTATTTTACCTCGTAGTGCTTGGCATGATGGTGCCGGGGATCTTGCTGGGTTTGGGGATGGCTCTGGTTTCTGACCAGCTCGGCATCGCTCGCACCTGGTGGGGCACTACCTTCGTTCTTCATGTGGTTTACACCTTTCCATTTGCTTTCCTGGTGATGCTTGCGATCTTCAACCGGTTTGATTCTTCAGTTGAAGAAGCATCCTGGACCCTTGGTGTTTCGCCCGCCCGCACTTTCAGAAAAGTCACATTCCCGATGATCTTTCCGGGCGTTTTGTCGGCCATGCTTTTTGCTTTTACGCTGAGCTATGACGAATTTCCGCGCACGCTGTTCACAGCAGCGGGCGATGTGACAATGCCGATTGCCATCTACGGCACCTTTTCGGTCGAGATTCACCCCAATCTGTTTGCGTTTGGCGTTCTGACCACGCTGTTTTCGCTGGCATTGCTTACGGTCTACGCGATCCTGATGGCGATGAGCGTTCGGCGTTCACAGGCGCGCAGCTCTGGAATTCAGGAGGAAATCGCGTGACCAGGCTTGCGCATCATCGTGCGGTTGTCACCGGGGCCGGGTCGGGAATCGGCCGGTCAATCGCAATGCGTCTTGCCGAAGAGGGCGCCAGTGTTGTCGTCAACGATATCGATCACGATTCAGCTGAAACGACGGTGGATGCGATCAAGACAGCAGGCGGAACGGCGCTTGCTTCTACGGGTGATGTTACCCGGCCGTCTGATATCAACCGGGCTTTTGAAACCTGTGAAAAGTCGTGGGGCAGCTGTACGCTTGTGGTCAACAATGCCGGTATTGTTCAGCAGGTGCGTCTTGAAAACATGACCATGGCCGATTGGGATCGCATGATCGCGGTTCATCTGCGGGGATGCTTCAATGGCTGCCGTCGCGCACTGGGAGCCATGCTGGATGCGGGCGGTGGCGTCATTGTGAACATTGCTTCCCAACTTGGCCAAAAGGGCGGCGTCGAACTGGCCCATTACAGTGCCGCCAAGGCCGGGATCATCGGGCTTACCAAGTCGCTCGCGCTGGAGGTCAGTAACCGAGGCGTCAGAGTAAACGCCGTTGCTCCCGGACCGATCAATACTGAGCTTGTGATGACTCTCTCGCCGGAATGGCGCGAAGCCAAATCCAAGGAACTGCCACTTGGGCATTTTGGCGAACCGGAAGACGTCGCCGCGACGGTCGCGTTTCTCGCCTCGGAAGACGCCCGACTTTATGTCGGCCAAACGCTGAATCCCAATTCTGGCGACGTGATGATCTGATGGGAGAAAAAGCATGAAAACAGTATTGATCACCGGAGCCGGGATCGGAATTGGACGGGCAACGGCTCATGCCTTCGCCAGAACAGGACACCGGGTTGTCGTGACGGATGTGCTGGAGGATGACGGTGCAAAGGTTGTCGAGGATATTCGCTCCAACGGCGGCGAGGCCGTTTTTCACGCTCTTGATGTGAAGTCTACCGAACGGGCAGATGAAGTTGTAGCCACCGTCGAGGCGGAGTACGGCGTACTGGACACGCTGATCTGCAACGCCGGAATCGCGCACAAGGTGCCGCTCGATGATCTCACCGATGAGAAATGGGATCACACCTTCGAGGTTGATCTGAAGGGGATGTTCCGGCTCGTTCGTGCCGCAGCGCCGATGATGCGCAAGGCCGGTAGCGGATCCATTGTCTGCCTCTCCTCAATCATGGGCGTCGCCTATGGCTGGGATGAACACGTGCATTATTCAGCAGCGAAGTCCGGCGTGGTGGGTCTCGTGAGAGGCCTCGCGGTGGAGCTTGCTCCAAGCGGCGTTCGCGTAAACGGCGTTGCGCCGGGATACATCCGAACTGCTCAGGCACTTTCAAAAGAACACTCATTGGGACCGGAGGGACTGGAAAAGGCCGCGGAATTTATACCCATGGGCCGGGTCGGCGAGCCCGAAGACATCGCCGACGTAATCGTATTTCTCGCCTCGGACACAGCCCGGTACATGACCGGGCAAGTTGTGACCGTGGATGGGGGATTGCTGGTGGGCCGCTACTAGCGCGCGCGCCGTTCAATAAAACCAACGCAGGGAGATTATCATGAGACATCCTTACACCAACCGACGCCGATTTATGGCAGGGGCGGGCGCTCTCGCCGGATCAGCCGCCTTTATGCGTCCTGACATGCTATGGGCGCAAAGTCTTGGCGATCAGCAACTCAGAACCGTCGGGCTCTCCGTTACCGTGCAGGAACGCATCTTGAACGAATTCAAGGCCAAATCTGGCGTTGGCAGTGTTTCCGGAAAAGCGGCGATCTTTCCGGACACGCAGACGGAGCTTCTTTCCGGTTCCAATGCTTATGATTGCTGGGAAACCATCGGCGAACGGCTGCCGGCGGTGATTGCAACCAAAAAAATCGAGCCCATACCGACTGCGGACCTGTCGAACTGGGCCAATATTCGCCCGATCTTTTCGGAAACGAATTCCGCACTGGAACCGAAGGCGCAAATCTCGGGTCAGATCTGGGCCGACGATGCAAAGTCCTCACTGTGGATGGTGCCGACTGTCTACAACTTTGACTCGATCGGCTATCGCCCCGATCTCGTGAGCGCTGAAGAAGCCAATACCTGGACATCATTGTTCGATGATAAATTCAAAGGAAAAACGGGTCTTAATGTTGATCCGCTCATCGCCTTTGGACAAGCGATACTTGCCATGAATTCGCTTGGATTGCTGGAAGTTCCTAATCCCGGCAACCCAAATGTCGAACAGATCGATGAAGCGGCTAAGTTCCTTATCGCCAAGAAGAAGGCCGGCCAGTTCCGGGCACTCTGGGGCGACTTCGGTGAACTGGTCAACTTGCTGGCATCTGGCGAGATGATCCTCGCTGATGCGTGGCAACCCGCGGTCATGGCCGTCAAGGCGCAGGGCGTGCAGTGCAGCTATGCCGTGCCTAAAGAAGGCTATCGGGCGTGGTCAATTGGCATCTCACAGATCACCGGAACTCAGAACGCCGCTGCTGTGAAAGCTTACGCTGATTATTGGTTGTCCGGGCCACCGGCCATCGCCGTATCGGAGCAGGGATATTATTCCCCGACGACGAACGTCAAAGATGCCATGGACGCCGACAAATATGCTTTCTGGTACGAAGGCAAGCCTTGGGTTGGTGCCGAAGAACGCGGCATTAAGGAAGGTGATCTGCGTGATGGCGGAAGCCTGGCGGAGCGGGCCTCCAAGATTAAATACTGGCACCAATGGCCTGATGAGTATGACCATCTGATCATGCGTTGGGACGAGTTCCTCAGCGCCTGACGGTCGTATAATCCGGTGAGGCCCGGAAGGGCCTCACCCACTTCTCCATAATTAGCAATCGGAGCAATGTTCATTGCTTGATCTGGAACTTGTGCGCCTTCGTAAGGTCTATCCCGGTGGCACTGAGGCCGTCGAAAGCTTTGACCTTCAGGTCGAAAAGGGAGAGTTCATTTCCTTTGTCGGGCCTTCGGGTTGTGGCAAGACAACGACCTTGCGGATGATCGCAGGATTGGAAACGATCACCTCAGGCGAACTGTTTATCCGCGGACAGGACTTCACACACGTTCAGGCCGAGCAACGCCCCACGGCCACAATATTTCAAAACTACGCCATATTTCCGCACATGGATGTTCGCAGAAACATCGAGTTCGGACTGGGGGTTCGCGGACTTGGTGAGCAGGAGATCAGGCGCCGGACCGACGCAATCATCGACAAGTTTGAACTTGGTGATGTTGCACATGCAAAAGAAGCTTCATTGTCTGGAGGCCAGCGCCAAAGGGTCGCCCTCGCACGCGGACTGGTCACTGAGCCCGACATACTTCTGCTTGATGAGCCGCTCGGGGCGCTGGACGCTAATTTGCGCAAGGCCATCCAGGAAGAGCTCAAGATCCTGCAGCGAGACCTCAACATCACTTTTGTGTTTGTGACTCATGCACAGTCCGAAGCTCTTGGCATGGGCGATCGGGTCGTTGTTATGAACTCCGGCAAAGTGGAGCAGATTTCACCGCCGTTTGAACTGTACACGAGACCGAAGACTCCTTTCGTTGCCCGTTTCATTGGTCGTAACAAGATCATTGACGGAACCATCATCCAGGCCGACGCCAAGCAGGCGGTGGTCAAAACCCGTTTTGGTGACCTCGCAGGGGTTCCGTCGTTCGATATGACTGCGATGACTGCCAATGCATCGGCGCTCGTCGTCGCCCCCTCTGAATATGTCGAAGTGCTCCCAACAAAATCGACTTCTAAGAATAAGAACGTTCAGTCGATTACCGGCACCGTCGTTTCGATGGATGCGGTCGGACACGCTTTTCACATCGTTGTTCGGCTGGATGATCAACTGGACATTCGGCTTGAGACGCCGCGCGAAAAAATATCATCTGCAGATGTCGGTGTGGGCGGGACCGTGGCGCTTCAATGGCCCAAGAACCGAACGACAATTGTGTTGGACGACGGGCAATGACCGCTCTGACCGAGATTGTGAATAGGCCGGCACTGTCGATTGGACAGGTGATGACGCGTGGTGAGGTAGGCGCTGTTGAGGTGACTGAACACCTCCTTGGTCTGATCGAGAAACAGCCATCGCCGATCTTCCTCAACGTCACAAAAAAGCGGGCGCTGCGCGAAGCCAGAGCCGCTGAGGACCGGTTGAGAGCCGGCAATCCTCTTTCACCGCTGGATGGCGTGCCGATAGGCTGGAAAGACCTGATCGACATGGAAGGAGAACCGACAACGGCCGGCTCTGACCTTTATCGAACATCACCTCCGGCGGAGCGCGACGCGCCAATTGTAAAAAATGCTGCGGCAGCGGGCATGGTAAGTCTTGGCAAACTCAACCTGACCGAATTCGCCTATTCAGGGCTTGGACTCAATCCGCATTTTGGGACGCCTGTTAATCCAAACGATACAGAAAACCGGCGAGCGCCGGGCGGGTCATCGTCGGGTTCTGCGGTCGCCGTTGCTTCGGGGCTGTGTCCCTGTGCAATCGGAACCGACACAGGCGGTTCGGTTCGCATACCTGCTGCCTTCAATGGTCTGGTTGGCTACAAGTCCTCGGAAAATCGCATTGACAAAGAAGGCGTCTTCGCACTTTCGCCGACGCTCGATACCGTGGGCCCGATTGGACGCAGTGTGGCAGACTGCGCAGCACTTGATGCGGTTATGCGCGGAGTAGAAATCACCGATCCCGGAGTGCAAGAAATATCTTCCCTGACGTTTTTCGTGCCGCAAAACGTGGTTGTTGAAGATCTTGAAAGTGCGGTTTCTGAAAATTTCGAGGCAAGCATCACCGCGCTTGAACTGGCTGGTGCCAGGATTATCCGTGGCAGGTCATCCGAGCTGGATCGTGCTGCGACGCTCGCCGCAGAACTCGGTACGATCACTGCCGCCGAAGCCTATGTCGTACACAAGGACCTGGTCGAAAGCGAAGCCGTATTGAGGATCGACCAGCGAGTGGTGGACCGTATCATGATCGGTAAATCAATCTCTGCCTCCAGTCTTCAATTGCTTCGCAAGCAGCGTGAAGACTGTATGCAGGCGATCGAAAAAGCCCTGAACGGGGCGTTTTTGCTGATGCCGACATCGCCTCATGTGGCACCCGAAATTGCACCGCTGGAGGCTGACATTGAAGCCTTTCATCGCACCAACCTGAGGACATTGCGCAATACGGCACTTGGCAATTTCCTCAATCTTCCCGGCTTGGCGATTCCCAATGGAACCGGTCTTGCCGGCCTGCCTACAAGCCTTCTCGTCAGCACCACCAGAGGCGACGACGACCGCCTTTTGGCGGCGGGAAGCGAAATTGAGAAGACAATTCGCGCTGCGATTTAAATGAGTATGAGAGGAGTTTTCGATGATACGAGTTGGAGTTGACGTCGGAGGCACGTTTACTGACATCGTGCTGGAGCAAACCAAAGCCGGGAAGGGGAGCGACCAGGATGTGGTCGTGACCAAGGTTCCAAGCACGCCGCATGATCAGTCTGAGGGCGTGGTCAAGGGGGTGCTGCAGGTTTGCGAGCAGGCCGGCGTGAAGCCGGATGATATCGACGTGCTGTTTCACGGCACCACGGTTGCAACCAATATGGTCATCGAGCGCAAAGGTGCCGAAGTGGGCATGCTCACCACAAAGGGCTTTCGCGACATTCTGCATATGGCCCGCCATAAGCGGCCCCACAATTTCAGCCTCCAGTTTGACGTGCCATGGCAGTCCAAGCCGCTGGTTAAGCGTCGCAACCGCCTCTCTATCACCGAACGACTCATGCCGCCGGAAGGCACAATTGAAGTGCCGCTTGATGAAGATGAAGTGCGTCAGGCAGCCGAGCTGTTCAAAAAACGTGGCCTTGATGCCGTCATCATTGGTTTTCTGTTTTCGTTCCTCAATGATGCCCACGAGCAGCGAGCCAAGGAAATCGTCCAGGAGGTTATGCCGGACGCGTTTGTGTGTGCCTCTTCAGAAGTTGTAAATGTCATACGTGAGTATGAGCGTTTCAGCTCAACGGCAATGAACGCCTATATAGGCCCCAAGACAGCTCTCTATCTTCGTAATCTCGAGAAACGATTGCTCGATAACGACGTCAACGCCGTTGTGCGGATCATGCAGTCCAATGGTGGTATTTCAACCATCGCTAACACTTCAGAGCGACCGATCGGTTTGCTGTTGTCCGGACCAGCTGGAGGAGTCATCGGTGGACGCTGGACCGGTGAACACTGTGATACGAGCAACGTCATCACCATCGATATCGGTGGCACTTCGGCCGACATCTCGGTCATTCAAAATGGCGAGCTCAGGGTCAAAAACCCTCGCGATACGGAAGTCGCCAGTCTGCCGGTCCTTGTGCCGATGATTGACATCGACGCCATCGGAGCTGGTGGCGGATCAATCGCTTATGTGGATGCCGGGGGCGCGTTTCGTGTCGGGCCAAGATCAGCGGGAGCGACACCCGGTCCGGCCTGCTATGGCAACGGAGGAACGGAGCCAACGGTAACCGATGCGCAGGTTGTCCTGGGCCGTCTGGACGAGGAACAATTTCTTGGCGGCGATCTTTCGATCGACGCAAAACTGGCGCGAAAGGCGATCGAAACGCATATCGCAAAGCCCCTAGGCCTCGATGTGGAAGAGGCTGCTTTGGGCATTATCAGAATCATCAACAACAATATGGCGCTGGCGATCAATGCCAACTCAGTCGCCAAAGGCGTTGACCCCCGGGGGTTCACGCTCATGGGTTTTGGTGGTGCCGGCCCACTCCATTCCGTTGCACTTGGAGAGATGATTTCTGCCAAGGATGTTATTTCACCCCTGCAGCCCGGCATTACAGCGGCTATGGGGCTTCTGGTCTCCGACCTTCAGTACGAATACACCCGTTCAGTTGTGGCGACGTTGAATGACGCCGACGACAATACTTTCCAGCATCTCAACAAGGTTGCTGATGAACTGCGCGCCGAAGCGGAAGCGCAGCTCGAGGCCGACGGAATTGATGCTAAGGATCGTCGGTTCCGAAAGGTCATGGAGTGCCGTTACGCCGGTCAGGGATTTGAACTTCGTGCCGACGTGCCTGACGCGAAGCTGTCGAAAAGTAATGTTCAGGAGGTCATCGACAGCTTTTTCGATGTCCACAAGCAGCAATATGGGCACGCGTTCAAAGACCAGGTGACCGAAGCAGTGACGCTGCGTGTGATTGCCAGTGCTGCGGTGGATACGCTGCGGCTGAAAGACTTGCCGAAGGGTGGTGAAACCAATCCATCGGCTGCGTTGCTCTACTCTCGTGCCACTGTATTTGACGACGTAGGAGCAGCCGATACCCCGCGATATGACCGGATGAAGCTGAAAGCCGACGACGTGATTACCGGTCCGGCAATGATCACTCAGCACAACTCCACGACCCTTGTACCACCCGGACACAAAGCCACTGTCCTTGGACACGGCGATATCCGTATAGCGAAAAGCTGAAGGAGAGAAACATGACAAAAGAACTCGATCCAATCACCCTTCAGGTCGTCGGTGGAGCACTGCATTCGATTGCAGAGCAGATGGGCAACGTGCTGTACCGCATGTCCTATTCATCAATCATTCGCGAAAGCCAGGATCTTGGTGCGGGCCTGTTCGACAAGGATTACAACACCCTTTGTGAATCAGATTCCACGCCCATGCATATTGGCTCGCTGCCGGGCTATCTGCGCGGAATTGAGCAATCTGTTCCTCTGGATGCATGGAAAGATGGTGACTGTGTTATTCACAACCATCCCTACAAAGGAGCCAGCCACTCGCCCGATATTGCCATTGTCATGCCGGTTTTTCACGAGGGGGAACTGGTCGGTTTTTCGGCCAATACAGCGCACCACGTGGACATTGGTGCCGCGACTCCCGGCCTGATCATCGACGTGCCCGACATGTGGGCGGAAGGAATGCTGCTCGATGGTGTAAAACTCTACAACGAGGGTGCCCGCAATGAGGACATGTGGAAGTACATCCGCGACAATACCCGGGTTCCCGGGCTGGTCATGGGCGATCTCGAAGCCCAGATAGCGTCTGCCGAACTTGGCGTGAAACGCTTCAAAGAACTGCTGGAGCTCTACCAGAAAGACATTGTAATCCAGGCGACGAAACAGCTGATGGACTACACCGAAAAACGCATGCGAGCAGAAATCGCAAAGATACCGGACGGCGAGTATTTCGCCGAAGGTTTTCTCGATGATGATGGTCGCAACCGAGAAACCACGCTACCGATCAAGGTTTGCGTGCGGGTTGAGGGAGATGGGGTTGAAGTAGACGTCACCGGCTCATCGCCACAGGTTCCGACCGCTTTCAACGTTCCGTTCGATGGCTCCACCAAGGTGGCGGCGTTCTTCGTGTTCCGAGCGCTGCTTCTGGATACGTACACATCGACCGACGATATTCCCGCCAATGAAGGCTCGTTCCGACCCATCAAGGTCACCGCGCCGGAGGGTTGTATTTTCAATCCCATCGCACCGGCCGCTGCTGAAGCGCGCTTCTGCCAGATCCAGCGCATGGCCGACCTTGTGATCAAGGCGTTGGCTCCGGTGTTGCCGGACCGATGCACAGCGGGCAATGCGGCGACGCTGAGCTTTGCTGCCTATTCAGGTGTTCGCCCAAGCGGGGACTACTGGGTGTTCCTGGAAGTTAATGAAGCGGCCATGGGCGGGCGTCCGATGTCTGATGGGCCCGACACGGTTGAAGAACTTATGCGCAACACGCGTAACAACCCGCTTGAAGACCTCGGCATGCATCTGCCGCTGATATGTGACCGCTATGAGGTCCGCGACGATGTGCCTCCAGGCGCCGGCAAGTTTCGCGGCGGCTCAGGCGTTGTGAAGTCGCAACGCTATCTGACACCCGGCTTCATGACCCATGAAAGTGATCGCCATCTGGATCCGCCATGGGGCATTTTCGGAGGCAAGGAAGGCGCCGTCGGAAAGCTGGAGGTTCATAACACCAAGACCGGCGAAACGCGGCAGGAATACTCCAAGTTCTCCGGCCTGCGCACCGAGGAGGGAGACGTCATCTCCTACTTCTCGCCGTCGGGTGGCGGATATGGGGATCCTCTCGAGCGCGACCCGCACAAAGTGCTCGACGATGTTCTGGACGGCTTTTTCGACGTCGATCATGCAAAGGAAGCTTATGGCGTGGTGCTGAAGGAGGTCGATGATGGTTACGGCTGGGCGCTTGATGCCAGCGCTACAGAGAATTTGCGTACAACGATGCAGTGAGGATGCTGGCCCGGACCTTAACGCAGCAGACCAACGGAAAGGAGATTTCCGATGTCGACTCAGACCGAAGACCTTGATGCAGTGCTACAAAAAGCATTCGATGAAAGCACCCGAATTTACAAGGAGCGCGGTTTTCAAAGGCGCATTGGCTTCGGCAAAAAACCGGCGCTGGTTTCAGTCGATCTGGCCAATGCCTGGACCAGACCCGGCAACCCGTTCACGTGCGAGGGTGTCGATGACCGCATTATCCCTTCCATGCAGGCGCTGCTCAGGGCCTGCCGCGAGAATGGACATCCTGTGGTTCATGTGACGACCGCCTACCAGAATACTGATCGTCAGGATCCCAATACAGATATGGGTCTTTGGCACACCAAGATTCCCGTTGAAGCAGTCAACCTCAAAGATGAACATCTATGGGCAATCGACAGCCGGATTGAGCCACTCGAGGGCGAGTATGTGATGTTGAAGAAACGAGCAAGTTCGTTCTCCGGCACACCCCTGGCGGGCTACCTGCGGGCCGCTGGCGTTGATACCATTCTGGTAACCGGCGTCACCGCTACCGCCTGTGTCCGTACCACCATTTGTGATGGCCTGGCGGAAGGATTCCGCACCATTGCCGTCAAGGAAGCCATTGGTGACCGGGTTCCTGGAGCCGTTGCCTGGAACCTCTTCGATATCGATGCAAAGTTTGCCGATGTGGAAACCACCGAAGACTGCGTGCGCTATCTGGAGACGGTAAGCCGCAGGAATTCGACGTTATGAGCGCCGGCAACTCCCTGCAATAAGCCCCACCCCGCGAAAGGAAACACCATGTCTGCAGCCTATCCGAAGACGTTTTCCGCTACCAAAGTTGGTCCTCTTGACTTGAAGAACCGTATCGTCATGGCGCCGTTGACCCGACAGAACGCAGATGCTGACGGAACACCGACCGATGAAATGACGGCTTACTACGCCCGGCGGGCGAGGGGAGGCGTTGGCATGATCATTACCGAGGGCACGTATGAGACAGACGACCTGAACTGCAAGGCCTATCTGTCACAACCGGGCATTGCCAACCGGCGGCATGTGGCCGCGTGGAAGAAAGTCGTCGATGCAGTGCATGCTCATAATGTGCCCGTCATCATGCAACTTATGCACGGTGGCCGGGTCTGCGATCCGCGCTGTCTGAAGGCCGGCGAAGACCCGGTTTCGGCTTCTAGCGGGCAAAGCAATGGATGGGTCCTCTACACCGACACAGATGATGAAAAACAGGACCGCGGGATTGATGGTGACTGGCCAAAGGTGACATTTCCAAAGGCACGCGGCTTAACTGAACAGGAGATCGAGAAAATTGCCGATGGCTTCGCAGAGGGCGCCGTTCGCGCTGTCGAGGCTGGTTGCGATGGTGTCGAGATACACGGCGCAAACGGATACCTGCTTTACCAGTTTATTCATCCGGCGACCAATCTTCGAACAGATGCCTACGGCGGATCGGCGGCAAACAATGTTCGGGCTGCGAAGCTTGCTTGTGAGCGCGTGCGCCAGGCCATAGGGCCCGACAAGTTGATCACCCTTCGTTTGAGCCAGGATGGCGTTGACGACTTCATGGGTGCCTGGCCGGGCGGTGTTGAATATGCAGAGGCAGTCGGCAAAGCGCTGGCTGATTGTGCTGCCGATGCTCTGCACTGGTCGAGCTTTGACTGGACCGACAACCGTGATCCCAATTCCGATGAGCCGATGCCCAGCGTCATTGGTCGATCAAGTGGAAAGCCGATGATCGTCAATGGCGGAATTGCAGAAGGGGCGGATGCTGAAAAAGTGGTGACGAGCGGTGCAGGCGATCTTTGTGCGATTGGCCGGCCGTTGTTTGCGCACCCGGACTGGCCCCACATTATTCGCTCAGGCGAGGCCTATGACTGGACACCATTCGACCGCAAATATGTCATTTGTCCGCCCGTCGATTATGCTCATTGTTATCCGGCCGACCTGCGGCGACCGAACTGGAATCCAGATCTCAGCAGTCGGCGAAACTGAGCGGGCGGAACCGTATCGACGCACTCAAAGACGTCCGTGCGATCACGTATCAACCGCACAACTCTTGCTTTGAAAAACTGGATTTGTCGAAAAGCGGTGCATACCACTGGCGCACATAGTGCAGCAGGTTCCAACCGCTGCCGGTGTCTGTCAATTCTGCGGTTTGATCTTCGGCCAGCTCAAGTTCGCTGTCATACTTGCAAATGACATTGCGTGCGTGGTCGCGGTCCAGAATGACCCTGCGACCCGCAACCCTGAAATCTTCGCCTGCGCTGAACAGTTCTTCGCCGCTTTCCGTCAGCTGCAATTCGGCTATTGTTTCCTGGTGCTGCAGTTCGAAAGTTCGCAACACAGTTCCGGAATTTGTGTCGATCAACTTAATGATTTCGTCCAGAGAGGCCGTTGCAACCAGACCGTGGTTGTTGAGCATGAGAGCCGTCTTTATCTCGCTTTGGTGCACGTCCTGCAGCACCTGAACCACCTGATAATTGTCAACCGTTGAAGAGTACAACCAAACCACCAGATCGGCTCCAAACGTCGCAGCCAGATAATTCCCATCCTTGGATATCGAGAGATTGCTGGGCTGTTGTCGGACATAGCCTGAAGGTAAAGCGACTTCAAATCTGCTTTTGAGACTGCCGTCGAAAACAACGATGCCCAGCGGATTTGAATTATCCGGTTCAAAAAGACTGATGGCCACACGAGGCCAACTCGCTTCTCCGGAAAACATTATTTCTGCGTTCGACACAGACTGTTGGATCGCGGCATTCGCCCCGGTTTCTGCGTCTAGACTGCGCAAAAGAGGAGAGTCACTCGGCAGCGGCACCATCTCTTTGCCGTCAAGAGAAAATGACCAGATGCCTTTGTCAGTCGCCACTAAGAAACCGTTGCCACCCGGCAGCTCAAAAAACCCATTGACCCTGAACTTGGCCTGCCCATCCGGAATGTCTCGAGCCTCGCTGTCCTTTGCACATTGATAGGCAGGGATATGGGTCCAGATCTCTTCGCCACTGTCGGCGTCAAACACCGATAGCCGACCTAACAGAAAACCCGACAGAATCTTGGAGCCGTCCCGGCTGTATTTCAATGCTGTAATGTTGCCTGGTGTAACGCATGCCCTATCCCTATTGACTGGCCTAAGCCGACAAGACCGTCGATCAGAAGTCTCGCCGGAAAGCTCAGTTGGTTTCCCGGCTTCGTTCCAGCCGACCGGGAATGCAAGTCGAGCGCACTTTTCCGCACGGTTCCAGACTCTCAGGTTTGCCTGATTGTCGCCGACGGCGAATTCAGAATCATCCACCGGGTTGAGGGCAACTTTATTGTGGTTGGAATCGGTCGGTGTGTATTGCGTAAGTCCAAGAATATCTGTCGCGTTCCACATATGGATCTGACCGTCTCTCGTCGCGACCGCGATTGCTGAGCCATCCGGTGCAACAGCAAGGTCACGAACGGCGTCATTTTGATCGCCCAGCACACTGAGGAGACGAAAAGAGTGACTGTCCCAGATCTTCGCTGTTTTGTCCCAGGACCCTGTAACCAGAACATTCGAACTGTTATTGTTTGCCAGCTGGATATCAGCAATCTGGGCATCCCAGATATCGCCCGTGTGAGCGATCAGGGGGCCCTTGATCATCGAACCGGTAGCTGTGTCCCAGATCCGAACGGTCTCATCAAAAGAGGCGGTTATCAGATTGCCCTCAATATCAAAGGACACCGTTTTCACCTCCGCCTGGTGCTTCGAAAGAACGGCGTAGGGTTCTGCGACAGTACCATCAAGACCGTTGTCTGTGATCGTCCATAGCCGTGCAGTCGAATCCCGGCCGCCGGTGGCTATGATGTCACTGTTTGTTGGATGGAACGCTACCGACAATGCAGTCCCGGAATGACCGTGCAAAGTGTTTCGCACCGAATTGCTGTTGGCATCCTGTGGTTTTGAGGGAAGATCCGCTTTGAAATTGTAGGACTTGCCCGTGCCGCTGCGTTCCCAGATTTTGACCGATCCATCGTAGGCACCCGTCGCGACACGTTGGCCGTCTGCGCTGAACGCTGCGTCGTACAATGTGAATGGGTGTGATGCCGGGCTTTGAGGCTGACGCAGGATCTGCACCTGTTTGCATTGAACCGTGTCCCAGATCCGGGCTGTGCGGTCCCATGATGAGGAGACAGCCAGATGTTCGCTCCCCGGTGCCGGGTTGAAGGCTACACTGCGAATGTTCGAACTTCGGGTACCGTTGGCAATCTGGTCCTTGCGGTGGTCGTTCAGCTCGCAGACACATGACCAGCCCTTCTCTCCTTTCTTCCAGACCCGCGCTATGCCCGCGGAAGCGCCGGAAATCAGGGACTTTGAGTTGGCGCTGAAATCGACAGAGTAGACCCAGCGATCATGCGCCCGTCCCGGGCCACTTGAAAAATGCTCTCCAGTTGAAGTTTTTTCGCACTGTGCGCTCTTGTCATAGGTGAGAACGCTGCTGCGATCGAGCCGATCAGCGATCTTCGACAGCGAAACAGTAAGCTCGTTACGAACTGCTGCGTGTTCGACCGTGCTGAAATCTCTGTCAGATTCGTTCAACAGGTTCAGAGTAGCAAGCGATTTTGCAAAACCCTTTTGCAAGCGACCCTCCTGCAGATCGCTCTTTGCTGCCGACGCGGCCTTTTCAATGATATCGAGGTCCAGTTCGTGGATTCTTGCAAATTGGGCGAAGGTCCAAATGACCACCATGACCAGTGCGGACAAACTGTACAGGCGCACTCTGTTTCGCTTCTTCGCTCGGTTTCTTTCGCGCCGCTGCATAAGCCACCGGTTCACCGGTCCTGCAAGGACGTCATGGAACAGCTCGTATTGCTTGCTGGATTTCTGGCGGAATATTCGTTGGGCGCCATCTGTCAGATCGTTCAACAGGGGAAGGAGGAAACCATCGGTACGGCGCCATGACATGCTGGTGACTAGACCGCTCTTTTTCTCTTCGCGGATAAACTGCTCCAAATCAGGCAGCGAGTAAGCGATCTTGTGGCCGCCGCTTGTCACCATGCGATCCAGGATAATTGCAAGTTCGTTGTGCCGTGATTTCCAGCGATCGATTACAGCGGAAAAGTGCTCTTCTACAATCTGGCTCGGCTGCATTCGCTTCAACAGGTCGCCGGTCAGACCATCGTAGTGACGGTCAATCATAACCTGCCAGAGCTTCTGCAGTGAAAGCTGGAGAAATGGGGCTTCGATTTCCTCGTCGTCCGGTATCGTCGCGGACTCACTGGCCTGCGAACCGGTTTTCTTGTTTCTCGAAATCTTGCTGGCGGAAACCTGGTTGAGCAATCGCTCTACAAAGTCGTCCGTAACTTTGTACCTGGTGCCGTGCAGTTTGTTAAATTGCTCCACCGGCCCCCGGATGGCCTCTGCCGCGTCTGTTCGGGACAAGCCCTGAATACTGATCGTATTTGTCAGAACCTCCGGAATATGCGTCTGCATCTTTTCCAGGTGAAATAGCCCATCGTCTCGCATGACCAGGCTGACGTGAACATCGCTGCGCGTGTCGCTGACAATTCGTGACAGAGCGGCCTCGAACATGTCTCGTGATTGCTGGTTAGACCCCCTGAAAAACTCCTCAAACTGGTCGCAGACAATCATCAGAGGATGGCCCGTAATCTCCGCTATTTTCGCCGCCAGTATGTGCGGAGCAATTTCCTCCAGCTCCTTTTTGGACAGTGCGTCGGGTGCAGCCTTCACGCAAAGATCCTTCAGGCTGTCCTGAAAATATTGGTACGGATTGTCCTGCCAGTCTCGCAAAGGCAGGAAATTTACGTCTTCGAACTCTTCAAAAGCCCTGGGCAGCCCGGCAAGAACGATAGAGCTTTTGCCAACGCCGCTCCTGCCGAATGCAACGCAGATTTTTGAAGCCAGGAAATTTGCGGCCAGAGCAATCGATTCGCCGCGCCGGCCGAAGAAGTAGAGCTGATCTTGCGTGGTGAAGGGGTCAAGACCAACAAATGGCGACGACCGCTGGTCAGAACTGTCTGCACCCATGGTCTAAACTGACCCGCCGCTCAGCGCATGTACCGCATCATCGATGTCAATGTCGCAGACCATCACCTTTTTTGACCCCCACAGACGTCTCTCTTCGTCGGAAGGTGCTCGCATGATGGCCCAGGATCGGGTCTGCTCATCTGCGCCGAAGCCGCCGCCCTCGCGTTTGTGGGTAGAGCCGTATTTGCCAAACTTGTGCAGCATGACACGGAAATTCCAGTCTGCCAGTCCATAGCCAAGAAACAAAAAGCGTTTCCGACGCATGCGCGTTTCGATGAGTTTTGGAATCGGCATATTTGCCAGGAATTCTGTGTAATCTTCTTCGGATATGACGTAGTGGCCGGTGCCACGGTTGTCGTCAAAGTAGTCGTCGTTGGCGAGGCGTGGGCCCTCCGCGATTTCAGCAGGCGGCAGGGCCCACGTGCCGTGCATTTTGTAGATGACGATCTCATCTCGTGGCACCGCAAGACGGTTCGGATCAACGTAGTGAAAAGTGCTTTCGTCCGGTTTCCGGTGCAAGATCATGCCTCGTTTCTCACGCTCGTCGGCCGGATAGACAATGAGGTGGTAAGGCTTGCCGGCTTCTTTGAAGGCTTGCTCGATGAGGTCGTCATAATTGGTTGTCAGGATCATCAGCGGTTTCTCTACCTTGGCAAGAAACCTATGCACGGGTCCTGGTTCAGCCCGGACGTCAAAAACATCTTTCAGGAAGTCGCGCAGATCACTTCGCGCTCCGACAACGTTTTGAAAATACGAAGCGCTGAATGCCAGATCGTTGAACCGGCTTTCCCTGTCCGGTTCGCTGATTCCCGACATCTCGGCCACCATCCGCGCGAGTTCCCGACCGATCGGATAAGCCTGTTCATCAGAGTCTTGCTTACTGACGATGGATGCGCCGGCTCCCAAAAAGGGCACAACATCGCCTCTGTTTAAGCGCTGCTTGATCAACAAAAATGGTAGATTGTCCTGCTCCGTTGACATGGTGTTGCCAGTTCAACCTCCCTCATGAGGAATAGTACATCCTTTGCTTGCGATTGTTAAGAAAATTTCGGTCGCTCAGAACAACTCGCTCCAATTTTTCTTTCTTCCCATGATTATTATTGGGCACAAAATGAACTCCAAAAGTTGTATTATGTTCGCAATGCACGCTTGGAGTTTTCAAGCTGAAGTTTGTCGATAAGAAAAAGAAAGTTTTGCACTTCTTGCGAAATTTCGAGGTTCAATCTTCGATATTGGTTAACATTGGTGTTTCCAAATGGCCTGTTTTTCTGATTTTCGACTGCTCAGGACATAAATACTGTCGTTTTGCAAAATGTATCTACTCGGTTACAGTTCCCTGTTCCATGATCGCTGAATATTGCCTTCGCTTGCGCGGAGATCGGCTTCTTTGTGGGCAATGCGGAGGGTCTCATGGCAAAGCAATTCGACGTTCGTGGAATTCCATCCAACCGAGACATGACGTTGCAGCACGCGGCGAACAAGGTCAGCGGTGTTTTGGACGTGCATCCGAAGCTGAGTTTTGACGTCGCCCGCAAACGAGACAATGCGGAGGACATCCAATCGGCAAAGGTCGAACCGGATGACATTGTCGAACTGGAACTTGAAAACGGCATCAAGATTTGGCAGCGGGCCGATAGCCTGGAGGAATATGCCGGCACTGATGCTTCGCGCGGTATGGATGGCAGCCGGTCCATCATACCGGGATCCATTGGATCGTCGCGAAAGGAGCGTGGGGCTTTCAGCTGGGCGGTTAAGGCGTTTCGGGTGTTCGGTGTCGATCCAGTTGCCGACGGCGCCAAACTGGCCGCGCGCGTTGTTGCAAGGAAAATCGAAGATCAACTTCAGCAAGCACCCGGGCTTTATTCGTTTGCCGATGACGGCACGCTGGGGCCTTTGCCTCCGAAACTCTCGAGCGCCAAAAGGGTGCTTGTCTTTGTGCATGGAACGGCCTCCAGTTCGACGGGAAGTTTCGCCGATGTGATCAGCGGACCGAATCCGATCATCGACAAGCTCAGGGAGGTTTACGGCCGCAACGTCCTGGCATTTGAGCACAGGACGATGACCGAAAACCCCCTGCAGAATGCCCTTTTGCTTGTCAAAAAACTGCCAAAGGGCGCGACTGTGGATCTGGTCACTCATTCAAGGGGTGGGCTGGTGGCCGAAGTGCTCTCTCGTTCCGGCCGGGTGCTGCAACAGGCGGGCGATGGCTATTTTGACGAAACAGACAATCAGATTTTCAGGAAGCGTCGGGCAGAGCAGGACACTGTTCTTTCCAAGTCCGAGACTGCCAAGCAGACCAAATCTGAGATTGATCTGCTGGGCGACCTCAATGCGGCATTTAGAGCAAAGAAGATAAGAGTCGACCGTGTGGTCCGTGTGGCATGCCCTGCCGGTGGGACAACATTGGCGTCGGGACGCCTCGATCGCTACTTTTCGATATTGTTGAACGTTATGGAGCGCATTCCAGGGCTGGCTCAAAACCCGGTCTACGATCTCACGGCAGCCTTTCTCATGGCTTTGGTCAAAATGCGTGCAGACCCCTCAGAGCTGCCGGGTCTGGAAGCGCAAATGCCGGATTCTCCGCTGGTGGCCTGTTTGAACCGCTCTGATGTCAGCGTTGATAGCCGGCTCTACGCGATCACCGGCGATGTTGAAGGCAGCGGCATCCTGAAATCACTGGCCGTATTTGTCACCGATATCTTTTTCCTTGAAGACCACGATCTTGTGGTCAACACGGCGTCCATGACGCGCGGGACGCGTCGCTCTCAGTCCGTCATGGAACTGGCCGACAAAGGCCCGGACACCAATCACTTCAGCTACTTCAAGAACGAGAGGACCGCTCAGGGCATACTCAGTGCAGTGAAAGTGGATGTGAACTCAACCGATTCACTCACACATGTCGGGTTCACAAATGTTGGTGGAGATTTTGTGGATCCGCCTTCTTATGGAAGGCGCGGTGGCAGCGCGGAACAGCAGATCGAAAGTCATCACGCTGACAGGCCAACAGTCTTCCTCTTGCCGGGTATTACCGGTTCACACATACAAAATGTCGACAACCGTGTTTGGTTTGACCCGATCGAGATAAGTCTGGGTGGCTCAAAGAAACTCAAAATCGACATGCCCAATGTGACTGCTGAATCTCCCATCTCACTCTATTATGGCAGTCTTTCGGAGCATTTGGAAAACAGCAACAATGTTGTCGAGTTTGCATTTGACTGGCGGTTGTCGCTGCTTGATGAAGCAAAGCGGCTTGCGCGGGCAATCGAACTGGCGCTGGCACGGTCCTCACAACCCGTTCGAATACTAGCCCACTCCATGGGCGGATTGCTTGCTTTGGTGATGGCCGCAACTGAGCCGGCCATCTGGAAAGAGCTGACCAGGAGAGAAGGCGGGCGCTTGCTGATGTTGGGCACGCCGTGCGGTGGCTCTCATTCAATCGTGAATTTTCTTACCGGTGGCGACAAGACAATCAAACAGCTGGCATTGCTAGATTTCTTCCACTCTCGAAAAGAACTGCTTGATCTGATTTGTCGCTTCCCGGGTGTCCTGGAGCTGCTGCCGGAGGACCATCGCCGCGATTTCTTTGAACTGTCGACATGGGAGTCTTTTCACGGTGCCGATGGCGACAATTGGGTGTTGCCGACCCAGGCCGATCTGAGTGGTGCCAGACACGTTCGCAGATTGCTCAATAGCTTTGAATATGACCGCAAGACCATGTTCTATATCGCCGGCCGCGCGCCCGCTACGCCAAATGATGTCGTCATCAAAACGCTGCCGAGCGGCAAACAGAAGATTTCCATGCTGGCGACTTCGCGCGGGGACGGCAGAGTTCCCTGGGAAACGGGAATTCCCGAGGATCTGGACTCCTGGCTGGCGCAGGTATCGCATGGCGACCTGTCGAAAACGAAGTCGATGTTTCCGGCGATCTCGGACGTTCTGAACACCGGAAAAACCAACCGTCTGCCCAAGTTCTCTTCGATGGCCCTGCGCGGCGCCGAAGAGGTGTTTGAGTACAGGCAAGACCCACTCGAGAGCTTCCCGACCGGTAACGATCTGATTTCGTCACTCATGGGGGCAACGAAAGTGCCCGAGCCGGAAATTCCGACGACTCAGGTCAAGGTGCATCATGGCAACCTGGCCTTTTCGCCATTTCCGGTTCTTCTGGGCCACTACAAAAATACGCCTTTCGCCGGGCCCGAGCGGCACATCAACCACTGCATGGAAGGGCTGCCACTTCAGTATTACAACGCGGACATCTATCCCGGCGACGTTGGTACATCTTTGGTTGTCACGAGCGAAAAAAGCTCACCAAAGGCAGCCGTTATCGTCGGGCTTGGAGAGTTTGGAGAACTTGCTCCAGCCGGCCTGAAGGCGACCCTGTCAAAAGCCATCATATCGTTCGGCCTCGACCGACTTGCCAAGAGTAAGAACACCGGGCCCAACGAGATCCAGAGCATCAGCGTTTCTGCCTTGTTGGTTGGTATTCGATCAGGGCAGGTGCGGCTGGAGGAGTGTGTCAAGGCGATCCTCGATGCGGCAGTCGAGGCGCGGCGTGAGCTCGGAGACCAGATTCACATCGATCAATTGAGAATTTATGAGCTGTACGAGGACCTTGCTATAGAAGCGGCTCAGACAGTGCGCGATTTCGCTCGGGATCAGTCCTATGCCGCTGATTTCAGATTCAGTCAGGAACTGGTGAATTCAGACGGTGGCCTCATCTCCACTCGGTTTACCAACACCAGTGAGTGGTCGCAGAGAATCCAGATCAAAACGACAAGACGCCAGCGCCATAACGGTGAGGTCACCACCGGTCTCGAATTCATTGCGCACGAGGAATCATCCAGAGCGACCGAAGAGAGCATCGCACCCCAGCGCACGATTGTTGAAACCTACCTCAAAGCGGCACAGTCAGGCGCGTTCGAGCAGGATAAGCTGGGGCAATTGATGTATGAGCAGTTCGTACCATACAGCATCAAAGCACCCATTACGCAGTCCAAGAGTCTCATTTTGTTGCTTGATGACGAGTCGGCAACCTTCCCGTGGGAACTGATGGTCGATCCGTACTCCAAGGAGAAAACGCCGGTCTGCTGTGAGACGCAAATGATCAGACAATTGATCGGTGCTCCCAACAACTATCGCAAACGAACCAATCCTGGAGAACGGGCGCTGGTGATTGGCGACCCGATTAGTGATCTTGAGGAACTGAGGGGCGCCCAGGAAGAAGCCAGGTCGGTCGCGGTCATTCTAAAGCGGGCGAATTTAAAAACACGGGATCTCGTTCGCGAGAACGGCCACAGTGTTCTGACAGAGCTGATGATTGAGAAGAACCGGATTCTGCACATCGCAGGGCACGGGATTTATGACCATGATGGTAGCGGTCAATCGGCCCTTGTCCTGGGGCAGGATCTGTATCTGACCGTCGATGCAATCAAAAACATGTCGCACTGTCCTGAATTTGTTTTCCTGAATTGCTGTCATCTTGGAGCGAACTATCGAAACAAAGGGACGCTGAGTGAGCACTCTTCGGCAGAATCTCGGTCGTATTCTCAAAGGGCGGATATCGCCGCAAGCATTGCGGCGCAATTCATACGCAGTGGTGCCAAGGCGGTCATCGCTGCCGGCTGGGCAATCGATGACCTCGGCGCGGAAGTGTTCGCAAAGACGTTTTATGAAAGCATTCTCAACGGCAGTTCATTTGGGGAAGCTGCTCTTGATGCGCGCAGCGCAACACATATTGAGGCTGGCGCTACGACGACATTTGGAGCCTACCAGTGTTACGGCGACCCCGGCTACCAGTTGTTCTCTAAGTTCCATGAGACAAAGAAGCCACGATTGCCTCACTTCGTAGCGCCGCGAGAGGCCGTGATCGAGTTGCATAACCTTTGTAAGAACGCTGCGGTGACGGTCTACTATACCGACGAAGAACTGCACAAAAAACTGGCTGAAATAAAGCAGCGTATTCCAACCGCCTGGGCGGAGCGCGATGCCTCCGTCCTCAGTGCGCTTGGTGATGCGGAACGCATATTGAACAGGCTCGGCGAGGCCATCGCATTCTACGAAAAGGCCTTGTGCTGCGAAAGCACTGAAGTACCAATTCGCCTGGTGGAAAAACTTGCCAACGTGCAGGCAAAGAGCAGTACGCGGATGTTCGAAAGGAGTGACTTGAATGCGAGTGACAATGAACGCAAGACACTCCGGAAAGAAGCCGTAGACACCGTTCAACATTCGATTCGGATACTCAATGGTCTGAGCGAAATGACCGAACCGATGCGCCGCAAGCATGGCGCCGCGCGTATCAGATCAACAGAGATGGGAGGAGCGAAACCGGCCTTCGAAGACTACAATTCCGATCGACAATCTCTGCTGGGGAGCTGCTACAAGTGCCTTGCTCGCCTGTCAGTTAGCAAACGTGCCATCCAAAAGGCGCTGGCCAGCATGGCCGAACACTACGGTCGGGGATACCAGGCCGCGATAGTCGATGAAGACGGACGCGCAACAATCTATGCCGGTCTCAATACTCTCTACGCCAAGGCGCTGTTGGATGCCAATCCAACTGCAGTATCAGTGGGAGAGCGGACCAAGATATTAAATCAGGTTCGGTTGAGAATGGAGCAGTCGGAAGCCGACAATCCGTCGTTCTGGACTGGGGTTGTTCCCGCGGATCTTTACTTCCTTGATGTTCTGACCTGTCCACGTGAGTCCATTCTTTCTGCGAGGCAATCTGCAACCGAGGCAATCGTCAGCGCATGGAACCGCGGCGGAAGCCCCAGAGCAGCCTGGATAATTCTGGACCAACTCAGCTTTCTGCAGGGAATGGTCATGAAAATGAAAGCGGACGGATATCAAGACCGTGGACGAGCCTTTGACGCAGTTGCTTCTCACGTCGACAAGATGCTTTCCGAATCCGGCTAGGCCGCAGGTTTTTTGCTTGCTGGAGCGGCGTCCCTGGCCCAAAGCGCGGCCGGGCAGAGGCGCCAATCCGATGAGCGGGCCAGCCCGAAACCCCGCTCGTGCGGCGGCCATGGAACAGGACCAAAGCCGACCCGGCACACCGAATGTGTCACATTAGGTGGCGCGCATGGCACGCGGATGGATGGGCCAACTTCGTGCGTTCGCACGTTCTCGGCTGGAAGAACGACCTGGCAGCCCGGGACTCAGTCGCCGGACTGCTCTGGTATGCGGCTCGCTGCAGTTCAAAGTCTGGAAAGAGATCGTCGATAAAGCTCTTCCGAGGCGTTTTGCGATAACGGAAGCTGATTGGCGCGGTTTACTTCTTCGCGGGTGAATCCAATATCCCTCAGGGCAGCGTCATCGAGCATCAACAATTGTTGGAACGCCAGTCGGTCTATGCGGTTTTTCCGGTGGGTGCGCCAGACTTCTGCACCAGCCTCAAACCACGTCTGAAAAGTCGTTCGCCAGGCGTGCAGCTTGCGCGCGATTTTGAACTCGACCGACCGGCGCCCGCGGTCATATGCCATTTCACGAAAAGTCATGTCTGATTTCCCTTCTTGGTCGGTTTTGAGGTCTGCCGGTTCATTGAATGGCAATCCATGCCTGGACAATGGTGTGTTGAAGTGGTTCAATCAAACGAATAGATTTCATCTCTAATGTAAGAAAAATTGATACATAGGCTTGCACATGAATGTTCACCAACCGCCACGCATGCCGGCCGGCACCACAAAAAACGTTCCGCTGCTTGACCTCGATCTTCTGAAGACGCTGCTGGCAATCTCAGAAACCGGCAACTTCTCTCTGGCGGCAGAAGCGGTTCACCGTACGCCGTCGGCCATATCCATGCAGGTCAAGAAGATTGAAGAGTTGTTGGGCCGCCCGATATTTATTCGCTCAGCCCGCAGCGTTGAGCTCAATGAGGACGGAGAAATGCTCATCGCTCATGCGCGCAGGGTGCTCGCGCTCAATCGAGATATTATGGCCCGCTTCGTTGAACCCGATGTCTCAGGAACGGTTAATCTTGGGTCGCTCGATCATGCGACCGAACGATTTCTTCCAACCGTGCTTTGTCGTTTCAATGACACACATCCCGGTGTCAAAGTCGATGTAACGGTGCAAAATTCAGATGTTCTGGCTCATAAGTTTCGAACCCGCGAGCTTGATATCGCGATCATCACTTGTGACTCCGTGACTTACGACGGCCTTGAAGTGGAGATTCTGTATCGCGAAGCTCTGGTTTGGGCAGGCCTGAAGGGAGGCGTTGCATCGGAGCAGGATCCACTGCCGGTATCAGTCTGGGAGGAGGGGTGTGTCTGGCGCAAGGCAGGACTCTCCGGATTGGAGAACCAGGGACGCGACTATCGTGTCACATTCAAGAGCGCCTATATTGCTGGTCAGAAAGCCGGGATTCTCGCCGATCTCGCCGTGGCGCCCCTTCCATTGTCGGCTTGTGATGATCGCATCATTGCCCTCGGCCAGGAATACGGGCTGCCGAAGCTGCCGGACTACGCCATCGGCATGTTGGTGCGCGAAGACGCGCCACAACACGTGATCGCGGTGGCCGATCAGCTGAGAAGCCATTTCTTATCCCAGCGCCCAGGTGACGCGGCCTGATCTCACATACTGGCGAGCAAAATCGAGCTGGATTTTGCAATTGATAGCCTGAGCCGAAAATGCTCGTGGCTATTGCACTTCATTTTGCCACAAGCTCCGTGTTAGCGATTGCATATACAGCACTCTTCTGGCGCATCTTTAGTCATGACTGAATCCGACTTAGCCGGCGAGCCTGCAACTGGACGGCAAATCTACACCGAAGATGGTGTCGTTCGTCCTGAGCTGGCCGAACTGCTCGAGCAATCCGTTGACGCAGACGACGCGGACATCATTCGCGAGATTACCGGCAATCTGCACGAGTCTGAAGTAGCGGATTTGCTTGAGGCCATCAGTGAAGAGAAACGGCCACGCTTTGTTGAACTGGCTGGCGACCAGTTTGACTATGCGGCGCTGACTGAGGTCGACGAAGCAATCCGGGTCGAGATCGTCGACAACCTATCAAATGAACAGGTCGCAGAAGGTGTTCGCGAACTTGATTCAGATGATGCTGTTTTCATTCTTGAAGACCTTGAAGATGAGGATCGCGAGGACATTCTCGCCCAAATACCGTTTCAGGAACGGATCCGGCTGCGGCGTTCGCTTGACTATCCCGAAGACTCGGCAGGTCGACGCATGCAGACAGAGTTCATTGCTGTGCCGCCATTCTGGTCAGTGGGACAGGCGATTGATTACATCCGTGCCGGTGAGGACCTCCCGGATCGATTTTCAGAAATTTTTACAATCGAACCGACCTTCAAGCTTGCCGGCTCTTTGCCACTCGATACGCTCCTTCGTGCGAAACGTGATGTTGTGGTCAGCGACATTCATGAAACCAATCCTCACCCGATATCGGCCGAGGTCGACCAGGAGGAGGCGGCACAGGTCTTTGAACAATATGACCTGCTGTCAGCGCCGGTTGTTGATGACAATCAACGGCTCGTCGGTGTCTTAACCATCGATGATGTCGTCGATGTCATCCAGGAGGAGGCCGCCGAAGACATCAGACTTCTGGCTGGCGTGGGTGATGAAGAACTGTCGGACAGCGTTATCGACATCGCCCGATCCCGTGTTGTCTGGTTGGCGATCAATCTTGGAACTGCCATCTTCGCGTCGCTGATAATTGGCCTCTTCGATGCCACCATCGAACAGATGGTGGCTCTTGCGATTCTTATGCCGATTGTTGCCTCAATGGGCGGAAACGCGGGCACCCAGACCATGACGGTTGCGGTGCGAGCACTGGCAACCCGTGACCTCGACACCTATAATGCGCGGCGGATCATTCGTAAGGAATTGCTTGTTGGTCTGCTTAACGGCGCGGTATTTGCCGTGGTCATCGGTGTTGTTGCCGCAATCTGGTTTTCCCAAGCTGCTCTGGGTGTTGTGATCGCAGCTGCCATGGTGATCAACATGGTTTTTGCAGCAGCATCGGGCATCATGATTCCGATTGCGCTTGACAAACTGAACGTCGACCCGGCGATCGCATCGGGTGTCTTTGTAACCACGGTGACAGATGTTGTTGGTTTCTTTGCTTTTCTTGGGCTCGCTGGTTGGTGGTTCAATATTTAGGATTGATGTATGGTTCATGGAGAAACATTGACTTTTACGTAAATCGTGCTTCTAACGGTTCAGGGGTTTGACGGTTATTGCAGGGCGATATGCGGGATTTTTATACGATAACGGAGCTGACCCGAGAGTTTGGGGTGTCTACGCGCACCATACGCTTTTATGAGGACGAAGGATTGATCAAACCGGTGCGCCGGGGACGCACCCGGCTGTTCCGCCCATCCGACCGAGTCTTGCTGAAACAGATATTGCGTGGCAAGCGCCTCGGTTTCTCGATAGCCGAGATCCGCGAGATCATCGAAGTCTACAAGGCACCCTCCGGCGAAGAGGGGCAGATGCGTCTTATGATAGAGCGCATCAAGGAAAAGCGTACGGAACTTGAGCAAAAGCGCCGTGACATTGAAGATACAATGCGCGAGATGGATGCGGCAGAAGAGAATTGTTTCGAGCGTCTGGCCGAGATCGGCGTATCGCAATAGGCTACAAGGCCGAAAGAAAAATCCCGCCCGTCGCGCAAATTGCAAGCGTCAGTAAGACCCCCCGGTGAAGGAAAAGCAGCATTATTGCTGCAACCGCAGCCAGGACAAGCGGGCGCCAGTCCAGCGTGTCGAGCGTTGGCACCCAGGTGGAAATCCATTTCGACTCGACGTTGCTGACCTCGCCGAAAAAGACATGCAGCCCAAACCACAGCGACAGATTGAGGATCACACCCACGACCGCCGCGGTAATTGCATCAAGGGCCCCTTTGAGTTTGGGACGCGTCCCCAGCCAATCAATGTAAGGTGCACCAACAAATATCCATAAGAAGCAAGGGGCAAAGGTTGCCCAGAGTGTTACAATGCTTGCTGCCACGGCGGCACCGTAACCGAGCTGCTTTTCAGCCGCGATGAATCCGACAAACTGGGTTACGAGGATCAGGGGCCCCGGAGTAGTCTCTGCCAGTCCGAGTCCGTCCATCATTTCCTGCGCGGTCAGCCAACCTCTCAATCCGACAACTTCCTGCGCCATGTAAGCGAGTACCGCATAGGCCCCGCCAAACGTCACGACAGCGAGCTTCGAAAAGAAAATGCCCAGGGCCGCCAGGAGACTGTCGGGAGCGAGCGCTATCAGGAGTACCAGCGGGGCCAGCCAAATGAAGGACCAGACTGCCAAAGTGGATGCAGTTTTGGACGCAGGCTGAAGTTTAGCGGGTTCGCCGATGGTGGTTTCGATGGCTTTGTCAGCAACCAAAAAACCATAGGCAGCAGCAAAGGCAATTATCAAAGGATAGGGCAGGTCCAGCACGAAAATCCCGACGAAAGCCAGGGCTGCGATGACCCAATGGCCGGTGCTCACAAGTGCCTTTTTGGCCACGCGCAACAAGGCTTCCACGACGATGATGACCACCGCTGCCTTCACACCCAGAAACAGCGCGTTGACGAGCGGTACATCGCCAAAGGCGGCATAGATGCTCGCCAATGCCAGAATGACACAGGCGCCGGGAACGACGAAAAGCAAGCCGGCGATCAGGCCGCCGGTTATTCCGTGCAGCCGCCATCCGGCAAAGGTTGCCAGCTGCATCGCCTCTGGTCCGGGCAACAGCATGCAGAACGAAAGCGCGTTCATAAACTGTTTTTCGGTCAGCCAGCTCCTTTCTTCGACGATTTCGCGATGCATGAGTGCGATCTGCGCAGCAGGCCCGCCAAACGATAAAATCCCGATCCTGCCCCACACCCGGGTGGCTTCGGAAAGTGTTGGAGCCCGATCCGTCACGCGGGGCGACTTGCTATGCTTTGTCATATCCAGCTCCATCAAGATTTTGTTGCAACCGGCCAGTCGTGGGTTTCTTCATGCGCATCACGGGCCCAGCGATAGAAGGCGTCGTAAAGGCTCATGCCGGCCTCTAATTGCTGCAAGTCATCTCGATACATTCGTGACAGGCCAAGGGAGGCGGCCATCAAACCCGCTGCCTCAGGCGCCAGATCATGTTTATCGGTATCGGCACCCCTGACAATTGTTGCCAGCCTGTCCAGCGCTTCAGTTGAGAGACCGAATTCGTCTATCATGATGTCGAAAGTGCATTTTTCGCCCCGATGGCTCCAGAAAACATTCTCAATATCAAACGGTGTGGCATCAAACCGATCGGCAACAAGTTCTACCTGTGCGGGTGCAACAAACAGAAACTGTGCGCCGGGATCGACAAAGCGTCTTATCAGCCAAGGGCAGGCAATCCGATCGATTTTGGGGCGCTGGCGCGTAACCCAGACTGTTTGACCTGAGGCGTTGGGCGCAGGGATTTTTTCGGCGGATACTGTCGGCAGTCCGGCTTCTCGCCACGCCAATATGCCCCCTTCCAGACTTTCTGCGGCGATACCATGGGTCCGTAGGATGGCAGCCGCGCCCTGACTTAGTTTCAGCCCCTTGTGGCAGACCAACACCACACGCTTCGATGGCAGGCTTGGAACGAGTGCGGCAATATCGGTAAAAGGATGCCGGAAGGAAGTTGGGATAAAATTAGAATCAGCTTCGAAGTCCTCGTCGATGCAAACATCGATCAAAACCGGACATTCTGGTGTGCCGATCAGGCGTGACAATTGCGGGACGGTAATTTCACTTGGGGACGGCATAGCGCATCCTCCCTCTTTTTGAGGTTTCGAGAATGCGAGACTTGGGCCGTGGCCTCACGGGGTGTTCGCGAACCCCATAGCGCAAGTATGGAAGACGCGAGACTTCGCGTCAATCAAATCCAGCGGCGCACTCTGAGCGTGTATTCCTGCCAATCCTGTGGGAACCTGGCAGCCATGTGGGCTTCCTCTCGTTTGATAGCGAGTTGCTGCAAAAGCAGAAAAAGAAGAGCTGCGCCCAACAAAAACCAGCGGCTGCCCAGAATGAATCCGACTCCAAGCACGAGCATGACATTGGCCAGATAGATTGGATTGCGAGAGAAGGAGAAGGGACCGCTCGTCAAAAGTGTGGTCGCTGCTCGGTTGGGCATAATGTTTGCCCGGTTTCTGGCGAATGTCAGAAACGTCCAGACGTCAAGCGCGATTGCCAGACCAGCAATAAGATAACCCGTTGGAGGCATGATGGATGGTATCTCATCACGCTCCCAACCGAGTGGCAGATAGCGAGTCAGCAAATAGCAGCCGATCAACATGCCTATGGTGAGCACCGGTGGCCATGGAAACTTGTTGGGGCTTTCTGCCAGATCGGGCACTCGGTTTTCCGTCGCTGAATCAAAAGACAATAGGCATTAGAATGCACAGCCGTAGTGGTCATGCAAATCCATAGGAGACCATATCGACACGTTATTGATGAGTCACATGTGAGGATGCATGGATGCCGTTTTCAAAGCGCTGAGCGACGAGACCTGCCGGCGGTTCTGGATCTGCTCCTGCTCTTTGATTGATCGAAGGGCGCAACGGGTCCCCGCTGCGCCCTTCCTCTGAGTTAACCTCGCAACTTTACGAGGTCGTTCATCAGCCCATCTGTACCGGAGTGGACCGTAATTGTGTCCACCTGACCAGCGACGATTTCCAGAGCTTCGAGCTCTTTCAACCGCAGCATGACGGGGTTGTCCGCCATCACTTTTGCGGTGTTCAGAAGCGAACGGGTCGCGTTCGTTTCCTCGCGCCGACGAATGACGTTGGCCTCGGCTTCTTTTTCCGCGGCGACAACCTGGTTCAGGATCTCGCGCATCTCTCCTGGAAGGATGACATCCTTGAGAGCAATTTCGCTGACCTCGATACCGATGGCCGCCATGTCTGCTTTCACTTTGGCCGCAGCCTCAGCGTCAACGGACACTTTCTGCTCCAACACCTGGTCGAGCGTCATGGCACCCAGGGTCTTCCGGAAGGCCACCTGCAGCGCGCGATACAATGCATCGGCAAAGTCCTTGACTTCCATCACCGCTTTAACCGGGTCGACGACCTGGTACTGGGCGGAGATGTTGACGCGAAGCGTTACCCGATCGCGGGTCAGGATTTCCTGCCCCGTAACATCGATCGTCTGACGCTTCAGATCCACCACCTTGTTCTGGATGATCCGGCCTGCGGACCAGAACGCGTGAACCCCTGCCTCAAGGCGACGCTGAAATGCGCCATCGAAAAACAGCAGGCCCGCCTGACCGTCACCGACTGCGATAACCGTGGCGTTGTCAAACTTGCGCTCCGCTCCAAGGCGACGTGCAAGTTTGCCGTCAATGGCCGGATCGCTGGCTACATCAAACAGCTGGAAAGTCCATGGACCAGCATCGGTCCAGAACACCTGCTTTGTGTCAGGGCCAATGACGCCGTGGATTCTGCCGTCCCGTTCGATAACCGCGACCTCTTCGCGCGCGGTTCGGATCACCGTGAAGTGCTCATTTGCCACGTCAGGGAGTTTCTCGAAGAGAGCCGTTTCATAGACGGAGACGAGTTCGGGCCGTACGAGGTTGTGGACCTCAATTTCCAGGCGATCCTTGCGGCTGGCAAGGACGTGTTCACCAGGGCGCAATACACCCATGATCTGCCCTTTCCAGAGGTGCAGCGCACGTTCGTCTTCACTGATCAGGACGCGGGTGCGCCCCATGATTTTGCTCAATATTGTCATCTTCTTTGCTCCTTTTCGTCGTGGCTAAGTCACGGCGGTTCCTTTCCTGGTTGCGTCTTGTGTTTCCAGCATCACCGCCCATCGGCAATGCAGGTCTCGACCCGCAACGTGCTTTGGGCACGATTGTCGGGGTGAAAAAGTGATCCGGGTGCCGGTGGCGAGACACCGAACGGATTTCGGGGAGCGGGACAGCACGTACGAGGCCGGAGCAGCGCCGATCGAAAACGACGCGTTTCGGGCAAAGGTTGTGTTGTCCATCACCTTCGATCGGTAGGGTGGCAAGGCGTCTGACATCTGCCCTGCGCAACTGGAAAGTTGAGCAGAGCGTCCGTCATCTGCAAACCGGAACCCGGACCGTTTTATGAATACGTTTTCTGACGTATCTGGCTTTCCAGGCCAGTTTGGAGTGGGAATCGAACCCACACGACCTTGCGGTCACAGATTTAAGGTCTGCTGCTTTACCAATTAAGCCGTCCACATGGCGGGATTTGAACCCGCGACAGTCTGATCCTAACTCAGATGCTCTACCGTTGAGCTACATGTTGCCGAGCCAAATAAGCAGTGGCGTCCGGACACGGAAATGGCATTGCCAAACCGCGCGGGCGAATAATCAGATATTCTATCCATCGACGTCCTCTCCTTTTGGTTGGTCGGGAGGCGCTGATTATTCGTCTCGTCTTGCAAGTGCAACAGTGAAAATCGATTTGATTGGTCCAGGGTGTCTTTTGTTGCATTTTTGCAACCATCCATCCGGTGAGGGAGCCATCGGCAAACACCCGCTTTTCCGATGCTCAGCCCGAACTTGATCGGGTAGATTGACGCGGATCACTTCAGATATGTTGTGACGGAATGAACAGGTTTCAAAAGGCGTGTCGATGGAATGGATCGTGGTTTTCGTCAGTGTCTTCGCTATCTTTATTCCTGCTTTGATGTTGCCCGGCCCTGACTTTGTGGCCGTGGTGAAATCATCACTGACGCAAGGCGTTACAGCAGGAATTCTGACCACCATTGGTGTCACCCTGGGCTTAGGATTATACGCGACTCTGAGTTTGCTTGGTCTTTCGGCGATTCTGGTTGATTACCAATGGCTTGCATGGCTTGTCAGAGTGTGTGGAGGGCTGTACCTGACCTGGCTCGGTCTCAAACTGATATTCACCAAGTCCACCACCGTAGCCATTGATGGCGGTGAGCCTGGCAGACGTGGAAATCCGCTGCGCTTCGGCTTTCTGGTCACGCTGACCAACCCCAAGGCAATTGTTCTTTTTACCAGCGTTTTCGCAACGGCTGTAACCGAGGCGATGCCGTTGTGGGTGATGGTTGCGATGATTGCACTGGTCATGTTCTGTGCTCTGAGCTGGTACACGATCGTCAGCCTGTTCATGTCTTCTCAAGCGGTCATTGCCCGCCTCCAGAACGCGCAGCATTGGATTGAACGTGCGGCCGGGGTTTGTTTCGTCGCAATTGGTGGAAAGATCCTGGCGGACAGCCGGACGCCTTTTACTCCTTGATATTTCGGCGTCCAGACGACATGAAATTGGCCAGGGACTGTGTGTTCCCGGGGAAGTGACGTCGTTACACCTGCGAGGATCGTTTCTGTGGATACAGAATTTTGGCACCAGCGCTGGCAGGCCAATCAAATTGGATTTCATGAAAGCCACGGCAACGCCCTGCTGGTCAGGCATTGCGACAGGCTGGAATTGGAAACCGGGGGGCGCGTTTTTGTGCCCCTGTGCGGAAAGACCCGCGACATCGCCTGGCTGCTCTCAAAGGGGTTCCGGGTCGCCGGTGCTGAGCTGAGCGGTTTGGCTGTCCAAGACCTGTTTGAAGACCTTGGAATAGAGCCTCAGGTCACCCAACTCGGCGATTTGCGTCACTTCAGCGCGTCCGGCATCGATGTCTTTGTCGGCGATATTTTCGATCTTTCACCGAAAGTACTCGGACCGATAGATGCGGTATTTGACCGCGCTGCTTTTGTAGCTCTGCCGCAGACCATGCGTGTTCGATATGCCCGGCACCTGGTTCACCTGACCCGATGCGCCACCCAACTGCTGATCACCTTTGAGTATGATCAGACCGTAATGCCGGGGCCGCCTTTCTCAATCACCCAAGATGAAGTCTTTCAGCACTATCAAGAGGAGTTTGAGATATCGGCGCTCGAGAGCGTCGAGGTAAAAGGGGGACTGAAAGGGAAATGCCCGGCGAAAGAAAATGTCTGGCTTTTGAGGCAGACCTCGCCAGCGTGATGTTGTCGTCGGCGTGGCCGGCAGAGCATCTTCTCGTTTCCGCTCCAATTGGTTACCTTGCATTAATCTGAGCCCCAGCACCGAGCATCCCATGTCGATTGATATCCGAGCCCTTGAAGCCGCTGATCGTGATGAATGGCTTCTGCTGTGGGAGGCCTATCTGGACTTCTACAAGGCAACGCTTCCCGCAGAGACCGGCCTCCAGACCTGGGAGCGGATTCTCGATCTGGATGGAGACATCAACGGCTTTAAGGCTGTTGATGAACATGGGACAATGTTGGGAATGGTGACCTATCTTTACCATGCAACGACATGGTCAGACAGTCCGCGCTGCTATCTGCATGACCTCTATACGGTTGCTGAAGCAAGAGGCAAAGGAGTTGGTCGCACACTTATTCAGGCCGTCTATGAAGCGGCAGAGGAAGAAGGTGCGGATCAGGTCTACTGGCTTACCCAGGAGTTCAATTATCCCGGGCGGGCATTGTACGATAAGGTTGCCGACAAGACTGATTTCATCAAATATGCCAAGAAGTTATGAGCCAGAGTAAGCCAATTGCCCAGGGCTGATGAAACTTCGATCTCTGTGCGACCATTTCGACAAGCGGATTTTGATGAGTGGTGTTCGCTTTGGCGCGGATATGTCGACTTCTACCATTCAAATGTACCCGCAAATGTCACACAAACAACTTTTGCGAGGATCCTGGATCCTGCCGAGAAGATGTGGGGGTTTCTCGCAGTGGACGAAACCGGTCGGCTTCTCGGCTTTGTCACCTTCGTGTTCCATCGCACGACCTTTGCGATCAATGACCGCTGCTATCTGGAGGATCTTTTTACAATGGCGGAGGCACGGGGCAAGGGGGTTGGGCGGATGCTGATCGAGGCCGTATTCAATGCCGCCTGGGAGAAGGGCGCCGACCAGGTCTATTGGCACACCGCACAGAACAACTATGCGGGTCGAACCCTCTATGACAAACTCGCCGAAATGACAAACGTCAAATACAGAAAGAAACTCGTTCCATGATTCCCAACGATGTTCCGGCCTTCAACTTCAATCTTGGCGAAGAAGCCGACATGCTGCGGGATAGCGTGCGGTCTTTTTCGCAAGACCGCATCGCGCCTCTGGCCCACAAAATAGATTCAGAGGACTGGTTCCCGCGGGAAATCTGGCCTGAAATGGGTGCTCTTGGACTGCACGGAATTACCGTTCCTGAAGAGTGGGGCGGGGTCGGATTGGGTTACCTTGAGCACTGTATCGCTATGGAAGAAGTCAGTCGCGCCTCGGCATCGGTGGGGCTGTCCTATGGTGCCCACTCCAATCTTTGCGTCAATCAGCTCTCCCGATGGGGCAATGATGATCAAAAGACGCGTTACCTGGACAAGCTGGTAACGGGGGAGCACCTGGGTGCGCTGGCGATGAGTGAGCCCGGTGCGGGCTCTGATGTGGTCTCGATGAAGCTCAAGGCCGAACGTCAAGGCGATCGCTATGTCCTGAACGGCTCCAAATTCTGGATAACCAATGGCCCGCAAGCCGACACGCTGATCGTCTATGCCAAAACAGAGCCCGAAGCCGGGCCCAGAGGCATAACGGCTTTCCTGATTGAGAAGCAGTTTAAAGGGTTCTCGATTGCACAAAAACTCGACAAACTTGGCATGCGGGGCTCGGAAACAGGCGAACTGGTATTCGATAATTGTGAAGTGCCTGAAGAAAACGTACTCGGCGCACTCAACGAGGGTGTGAAGGTGCTGATGTCAGGCCTCGATTACGAACGGACCGTTCTGGCGGCCGGACCGATTGGCATCATGCAGGCCTGCATGGATCTGGTCATGCCCTACATCCACGACCGTAAGCAGTTCGGACAGTCGATTGGAACCTTCCAGCTTGTGCAGGGCAAAGTCGCAGATATGTATGTTGGGATGAACGCCTGTCGCGCCTATGTCTACGCTGTGGCGCAGGCCTGCGACCGCGGGGAAACCACGCGCCAGGACGCGGCCGGCTCGATCCTCTACGCCAGCGAAAAGGCTACGAAACTGGCGCTGGATGCGATTCAGCTTCTCGGCGGCAACGGTTATATCAATGAATATGCCACCGGTCGCTTGCTGCGTGATGCAAAGCTGTACGAAATCGGTGCAGGCACGAGCGAAATTCGCCGCATGTTGATTGGCCGCGAATTGTTCGAACAATCGGCGTGATGCACTACAGATTGCGTTAACTACAGCAGCATTTGGATGAGTCTGCGCTATCAACTTTTTTAACCGTCTGTCGTATTTTTGGCCCTGGTTGGGACGGTCACAATGCGATTTGCAGTTGAAAACGGGTTTGACATCATGGGAGCGGAATACGCTGCCCTGTTTGCGCGTGCCGGAGCAACGGCTTTTCAGCACCCCATCTGGCTGAATGAGTTTTACCGGCACCTGCCCGAGCCCCGAAGTGCCGAACCCCTGATCATTACCTTGCGCAGTGATGCAGCGCTGGAAGGTTTGGTTCCGCTGATACGCCGCCGCAAGGCCGGGCTGCAAATGTTGGAAACCACCGACCTCGGCGTCAGCGACTACTCTGCGCCCGTGCTCAGCTCGATTGCATTAGAAAAGCTTGATCAGGATCCGGAGTTAGGGAATCAGTTCCGGGCCGCCCTTGGAAGCCACGACCTCATCCGGATTCGTCCGGTTCGTGAAGAGCACGTCCGGTCCTGGAAATTGCTGTTGGATGCCGAGCCGGCCCGGCTTGATTTTGCCGCCCACGCTGTTTCACTTGAACCACCGTTTCAAGACTGGCGTTCATCTAACATTGACAAGAGCCTGGCCGGGCAACTCTCGCGTAAACGACGCAGGTGGCTCAAACAGGCCCAGGTGGAAGTGAAACGGTTGACCGATGCCGAAGCAATCCGCCAAGCAATCCGCCACCTGATCGACTGGCGCTCCGGGCGGTTCGAAGGCGACCCGATCCAGCAAAGCCAGGTAGGCGCTTTTTACAGCTCCGTTGCTGCATCAGGACGCGATGTCGATTTTGCCGAGACCTGGATGGTTTCGTCGGATGGTCAGCCATCTGCTGTGCTGTTCGGTCTGACCCATGAAGGACGATTTCTCTACCTGTTGATTGGGTGTGACTACGAGAATGCCGGACGCCACTCTCCGGGCATGCAGATGTATGACTGGATCATGGAAGACTGGATGGCGCGTGGAGGTCAGTCGTTCGATTTTACCATTGGTGATGAGCCGTTCAAAAAGCAGTTTGGTACCGCTGAAACGGCCATGTCGATGTTTCTGGTTCCCGGAAGCATCAAGGGCAGGCTGGCAGCAACTGCACTGGTACGTCTGCATGCAAAGCAGGCTGAGCCCGCATGACCAGGCCAGCCTTCTTAGAGAACTCCCTGCTGGTTGTTGCTCACCCCGATGATGAGCTGCTTTGGTTTGGTGCAATCCTGCATCAGGTCGATCGGGTCATCATGGTGTTTGAGAATTTCTGGCCGGATCCTGATATTGGCCCCGCCCGTGCGAGGGTGCTGGAAAGATTTCCCAGAAATGACGTAACCTCACTTCGGATGGAGGAAGCGGCAAGTTACGGTTGCGCCGACTGGCGAAACCCGCAGCTGACGCCCTTTGGAATTGCGTTCTCGCAAAAGGCTCAGCTTCGCGATGCAAAGCAGAAAGCCAAGCGCCTTCTGGGGAAGAGCCTTGCACCGAGGGTGGGAATCACAGGGCTCTATGAAGAAAATTTCAAAACCCTGGTGGACCAATTGCGGCCCCAGCTGACGTCGAAGAGCAATGTGTTCACACACAATCCGTGGGGCGAGTATGGTCACGAGGATCATATTCAGGTCTTCCGTGCGCTGGACACGTTGCGACGTGAGATCGGTTTTTCGCTGTGGATGTCCAATTATTGCACCGAACGTTCACTGCCGTTGGCGATGACCTATTTCGACACAGCCGAACAGTCCGCCATTCAGCTGCCTGTCAATAAATCTTTCGCTGATCGTGTCGCGCATGTTTATCGCGAAGCAGGCTGCTGGACGTGGAGCGACAGCTGGGTCTGGTTTGACAGCGAGCACTACATGCGGGCGCCAACCGGCCAGATTTGCGACGGGACAATTGAGAGGACGCAAAGGCATTTGTTCCCGTTGAACCTTTTCAACATCGATCCGGTTCGTGCACTCTCATGACAGATCAATTTCGCGAGCACATCCGGATTATTTTTTTGAAGCTCTGATTGCTTTGTGTGTCGATCCGCCCCTGCATGAATGAATGGTGCAGACCCGCGTCCTTCAGACCGTCGTTTGCGCAACCACAGTAGCGCTTGCAGAACGCTTCGGGTCGCGTTTCCTCGCAGGAATCGTTGCATCGGGACAAAAACTCAGCGGATTGATCGGGTGGGCTGAGTGTCGTGAAGGTCCAGATCAGAGCAATCATCACTGGTTGGTGCAGCAGGTAATACAGCAGAGAGCGACGACCGATCAGTGTGAGGGGGGCTTCTACAGGCCGGGGAAACCGAACGCTCTTGAGAAATTTCCAGGCACCTGCAGCAGTGCAAATCTTGGCAGCCGCGAGCCCCAACAGCACGGCCGACAGCCAGGGAAACATCGGAACGTAATCGTTGGAACGCAGGACTTCACTGGCCATTCCCACCCAACGCAAAACGGGCTCGTTGAAGATATCTGCCTGGTAGTTTTGTCCCAGCCAGAACACGGCACCTGCAACAATGACAGAGCATGCCCAGTGCAGTGGCAGAAAGAGCAGCGAGACCAGGCTAAACAAAGCGATTGCGTGCAGAATTCCGAAGAAGATGAACCCTCCCGGCACTGCCAAATAGGTCACCAGCGAGATGAGCGCGGCCGCAATGGCAACCTGCGCAAGACGCTTCCAGAAAACGACCCAACGCATGCCGTTGCCATGGGCAAGCACAAGACTGACGCCGACCAGAAAGAGAAAGCCGGAGGCAATCATTCGCGCGAACAGAACCCAGCCGTCCCGCGAAATGGTCAGCGCGGGAAGCCAGCCAAAAAATTCCAGATCCCATGCGAAGTGGTAAACGGTCATGGCGGCAAGCGCTGCGCCGCGCAGAAAGTCGACCAATTGAATGCGTTGAAGGGTTGCTGGGACTGCGGGTTCAGACACGTGTTTGTAACGTCTTTTGAAGCGATTCCATTTGCTTCGATACCACTTACCTTGTGAAACTTGAACAGCGCGGGCGCGCTGCCTCCACATCCGTGACCGGCTCGGCAAGGCAATAGCCGTCTTAAGTCTTCTTCGCTCTCCCACGCAAAACTGATCGAATTGATTCCGGGGCCATGCGGGAAACGAAAAGACCTGAAAGAACAAGCAGCAGAGCAATGATTGTATGCAGAGTTACCACCTCGCCCAACAGCATGGCTCCCAGCGCTATTCCGAAAACGGGGATCATGTTGAGGGCCAGCGCAAAGGTCGAGTAACCCACCTTTTTGACCAATGAGAACCTCAATAACTGGCCAATACCGGTCGGGACAATACCGAGATAGATCAAGGCGACGACAGCGCTTCTACTCAGATCCAATCGGGGAGGTCCTTCGACCATCGGCGCAGCAAGCAGGAGAATGAATGCTCCGGATCCCAGCACGAGGCAACCCAGCCGGATCGGGGGTATTTTAATTCTACGAATGAGAAGCCCCGATATCGCATAGCAAAGCGCTCCACCCAGGGCGGCAAGCTGGTGCAGAGTGCTGGCACCGCCAAGGTTGGTAGCTGCCTCGTAACCAACAATGAGAACGACACCGCAAAATCCGAGCAGGACAGCAAACAGTTTGGGGCCATTGATCCGGTCGTCGCTTGTGAAAAAGTGACTTCCGATCAAGGCCAGGAACGGTCCGGTACCCATCAACAGGGCGGCCACGCCAGCATCGATGCGCGTTTCTGCCCAGGAGATGAGGAAAAACGGCAAGACCACATTGAAGATCGATGTGATGGCGACCAGAGCCCAAACTCCTGGGCCGGCAGGCCATAAAAAGCCTCTCCAGAGAGCATAGGGCAGCAAAACCAGAAATCCGATAATCACCCGCCATGTGGCCAGCCAAAGCGGGCCCGCCTCCGGGACGGCAACTTTGATAGCTACAAATGCAGACGCCCAGATGAGGGCGGTAAAGAACATTGCGGCGTAGTCGATGGGGCCGGGTTTGGAAATTGTCGTGCTCATGTCATGGTCATGCACGAGCCCCTTTGGATACACAATCAGACAGCGATCGAATAATGCGCAAATTTGAAGAAATTTTCGAAATCTCGGCCGAACGCAGGGGAGGGCACAGCGCGCTCAACGCTCTGCTGAAGCCGCCTCTGACCAGCCAGGAACTGGTCGCCCGGTCCGACGATCGGTTTCTTTCCACGATGTCAAAATGCGTTTTCAATTCAGGTTTCAACTGGAAAGTGGTTGAGGCAAAATGGCCGGGCTTTGAGGCGGCCTTTGAAGGGTTCGATCTGGGGGTCGTTGCCATGTTTAACGATGACGACCTTGCCCGGCTCGTTTCTGACCCGCGCATCGTTCGTCATGGCGCCAAAATTCGAGCGGTGCAGGAGAATGCGCAATTTCTGATCAGGCAGGTCCGCGCACATGGATCCGTTGGCCGCTGGCTTGCCGACTGGCCGCAAGAGGCGTTTGTGGATCTGCTTGAGGTGCTGAAAAAAGAAGGCAGCAGGCTGGGTGGCAATACCGGTCAATATTTCCTACGATTCGCGGGAGTTGATGGCTTCATCTTGTCTCAAGATGTTGTCGCACGATTGATCGCAGAAGGTGTCGTTGAGAAAGCGCCAACTTCAAAAACCGCCCTGCGGCAGGTTCAAAATGCGTTTAATATTTGGGCATCTGAGTCGGGCCGTTCGCTCACCGAAATAAGCCGTGTATTGGCGATGAGTACGGGATAGCAATGTCAGGCCATGTAGGGGAAAAGCTCGTTACCGAAATTACCAGCGAAGAAATTGTCACGGGTGTGAGCGCGGGGCTTCAGCAACTTGTCGACGTTGTTTGGGGTGCACTCTACCATCCATGGACACTGTACCAGATTGCGATTCTGATTGCCCTGTATCTGGTGGCTGTTTTTGTTGCGAAGCGGGTTGAGCCGCCGCTCGAAACATGGGTCCGAAGTCTTAAGCTCAATTCCGGATTCTTGCGTGTTCTGGCAGCCCTGCTGCGCAGGGTGGAATGGATATTGTTCATTCCCATGGCCTGGATAGCGCGCGAGATCGTGCTGACACAAACCTACCCCTGGAACACATTCATCCTAAGACTTGGCGTGAACCTGGCCACCGCGTGGCTGGTGATCAATGTCCTTTCCAGGGTTATCCATTCGCGGCAATTGTCCCGGACGGTTGCAGTCTTTTCCTGGATTATCGTGGCGTTGAACATCACCGGTTATCTGCAACCGACCATGGATACCCTGGATTCTCTGGCTTTTTCGGTCGGAGAGGTTCGGTTTTCGCTGCTGCTTCTCATCAAAGCCGTTGTTCTTCTGGTCGGTCTCACCTGGCTCGCAACGAACACCGGCAATTACGCAGAGACCCGTATCAAGAGCATGACCGACCTGACACCGAGTTTGCAGGTGTTGATAGGCAAGTTCATCAAGATATTCCTCGTTGTAATGGCGATGATCATTGCGCTGAACTCAGTTGGCATCGACCTGACCGCGCTTGCTGTCTTTTCTGGTGCCGTCGGCGTTGGTTTGGGTTTTGGTCTGCAGAAAGTGGTGTCGAATTTCATATCGGGCGTCATCATCCTGCTCGATAAGTCAATAAAACCGGGCGACACAATCGAGCTTGGTTCCACATTTGGCTGGATTCGCGAACTGCGCTCACGTTTCGTTTCTGTAGTGACCCGCGACGGACGTGAATTCCTAATTCCCAACGAGGATTTTATCACTGAGAAAGTGATCAACTGGTCCTTTACGGACAAACTGGTTCGATTGGATGTGGAGTTCGGGGTTGCCTATGACAGCGACCCGCACCTGGTATCGAAACTGGCGATTGAAGCGACCAGGTCTGTCGATCGTGTGAGTCCGGTTAAGAGCCCTGTGTGCTGGATGACCGAGTTTGGCGATTCATCGTTGAATTTCGTGACCCGGTTCTGGATCACCGACCCGCAGAACGGTTTGACCAATATCCGCGGCACGGTGATGCTGGCACTCTGGGATGTATTCAAGGAGAACGAAATTGGTATTCCGTTCCCACACCGGGAAATCATCATGCGCACGCCGGTTGAGGTTTCTGGTTCATCGCCGTCGACCGTGGCTGCAAAACCGACCCGCAAGTCGTCCATCAAGGATTGACGCACACAATTCCGCCCGTTTTGTTAACCCAATTTTAACCCTAAAATGATGGCCTAAGCTTCTGAATCCTTTGATTCATTGTCTCAGTTCCTAACAAAGGTTTACCAAGTGAACGCATTTTGGCCTTTTTTAGTGTTGCTCTCCGGTCGGTGCGGGACTATATCAGCGCCGCATTCGCGAAAAGTTGTGCTGAACAAATGCCAACGCGAAAACTTTGCAGGGGCAAAATGGACGATAGTGTAGAGAAATCATGCTGGGGCGTAACGCTCTGGGCAATCCTGGTAGTGTTGGGCATTGCCCTTGTTTCCTCGATATTTCTGATGGGCGATCAGTCGGCCGCCATCGCAACCAGCACTGTCATCTCCAGCTGAAAATACACCGATTTTCTTTGTCTTAACATGCAGGCGCTGATAGCGTTTGGCACCGACACGAACCAATTGTTCTCAGCGGAGCAGCATGAAGAAGACGGCTGATGAAATGGTGGCGGAAGCCACGGCTGAAATTGTAACATTGTCACCGGATGAAGCTCTTGCCATGCAAGAGGCTGGTGAAGCGGTTCTGGTGGATATTCGCGACGTTCGCGAGCTGGCCCGAGAAGGCAAAGTCCCCGGCGCGATCCATGCTCCCCGTGGCATGCTTGAGTTTTGGGTCGATCCTGCCTCCAAATATCATCGCGAGGTGTTTGCCCAAACCGGAAAAACATACATTTTTTTCTGTGCTGCAGCAGGGCGATCCGCATTGGCTACGCGTGATATGCACAATATGGGTCTTGGCCCGGTCGCCCAGATCGAAGGTGGTTTTTCGCTCTGGCGCGAGCGCGAATTGCCAATTGATCCTCCGCAACCCCGGCCGAACGATTCCAAAGGCGGGACCGCTTAATGAACGTTCTAAGACCGACCGTGCAGCTTTCCGGCGTCGAAGCTGAGAACAACGCTGCAGAATGGCAGGCGCTTGTCGAGGACCTTGCTGAAAAACAAGGAATTGCAGCGCTCGGTGGTCCGGATTCATCACGCAGCCGGCACATTGAACGTGGTAAATTGCTGCCACGCGAGCGCGTTATGGCTCTTCTCGATCCAGGTTCACCTTTTTTGGAACTGTCACCGCTTGCCGCTCATGGCATGTATGACGCGGCAATTCACGGTGCGGGCGTTATTGCCGGGATCGGCATGGTGGAGGGGCGTCAATGCGTGATCGTGTGCAACGATGCGACAATAAAAGGGGGAACGTACTATCCTCTGACCGTAAAGAAGCATCTCCGCGCCCAGGAAATTGCCGAGCAGAACCATTTGCCCTGTATTTATCTGGTCGACTCCGGAGGAGCCAACTTACCGCAACAGACCGAGGTGTTTCCGGACCGCGATCACTTTGGCCGGATATTTTTTAATCAGGCAAACATGTCCGCACAAGGTATCAGCCAAATAGCAGTAGTCATGGGTTCC
>CALIOE010000037.1 GCA_938044775.1 uncultured Rhizobiaceae group bacterium | reverse complement strand
ATCAAATAGTTGTCGATTTTAGCAAAAAGCTTTATAATTTTGACAAATTGACAATAAGCATTTTCACTTTGAGAGATTTTGGATGACCGAGCTCAACGCGACAGACCGCCGGATCTTATCCGCGCTCAAAAAAGATTCCCGCGCTTCCGTCACCACTCTGGCCGGGCAGCTGAGCGTATCGCGGGCAACCATACAAACGCGAATGGAACGGCTGGTTGCGACGGGAACCATTCGGCGGTTCACAATCGATGTCGATGCCCATGGCGAAGCTGATGTGGTGAATGCGGTCATGCTGATCGAACTGCAAGGCAATCTCGCGCGCTCGGTGGTTTCGGTGCTGCGCAGAATGCCGGAAATCGTGAGCCTTCACACCACCAACGGCACGTGGGACCTCGTTGCCCAGATTGAGACAGCAGATCTGGCTGGTTTTGATCGCGTCCTGCGAGAAGTGCGCGAGGTTTCGGGCGTATTGAACAGCGAGACCTGCATTCTGCTGAATACGGCCTAGGGGCCTCAGCGGGTGCTAAGCATCCAGGGGAATGTTCTTCGACGCGTCCAGTTGCAACAACACGTGTAGGTTACGCTGATTATTTGTGAGATCAGCCAGGGTGTAGCTGTCCAAAACCTTGAAAAAAGCGGCGAGTGCCTCCGACAGAGCCTGATTCAGACCGCAGGAGGTAACCAGTGGACAGACTGTCTCTCCGGCTTCAAAACACTCGGCCAGCGCAAAATTGTCTTCGGTTGCACGCACGACCTCTCCAAGCCCGATTTCCGAGGCTGGTCTGGCCAGGCGGATGCCGCCGTTTCGACCGCGCACACTTTCCATTAATCCAGCCTTGGTCAGGACCTGGAGAATCTTCAGCAGAAATTGTTCAGAAAGGTCGTAAAAGCCTGCAACGGCACTGACGCGGCTCAATCCATCGTTTGAATCGCAGTACATCAACATGCGAATGGCGTAGTTCGTCTGCTTAGTGAGCCGCATGTGACCTCCGGAGCGCCAGAATACCCCTGCGAACACCATCCGTCACAGGGAAATTAATACCTGACAAATACTCTCCAGATTTAATCATTGCAACCCGGTCGCTCTCAGGACGCTAGACAGTACCGCCAAGCGATCCTTCCAGCGTGGCCAGTTCCTGGCCACCGGCCATCAGGTCCTGGAGTTCCTCCGGCGTGACTTCACCGCGCTTGGCCGTACCAAGCGTCTTGCCCCGGTTCAGCACGGTAAACTGATCACCAACGGCCATCGCATGACGCACATTGTGGGTGATGAAGACAACAGCGATTCCCTGTTTGCGTACCCGGTCAACAGTAGCAAGCACGTTGGAGGTCTGTCGCACGCCAAGAGCCGATGTAGGCTCGTCGAGGATGAGAACCTTGGCGCCGAAGTGAACCGCACGGGCGATTGCCACGGTCTGGCGCTCGCCACCCGACAAGGTTCCGACCGCCTGATCGGGCCCCCGCAGGTTGATGCCCATCTTCTTCATTTCCTCCATGGTCACATCATTGGCCGTTTGATGATCGAAGAATGAAAGCGGGCCGACTTTGCGCCTGGGCTCATTTCCCATGAAGAAATTCCGGCTCACCGACATCAGAGGAATCATCGCCAAGTCTTGATAGACGGTGGCGATGCCTGCCGAAATCGCATCACGCGGGCGGTCAAAATGAAGTGGTTTTCCTTCGAAAAAGATCTCGCCTGCTGTCGGCTTATGCACACCGGACATTGTCTTGATGAAGGTCGACTTGCCGGCCCCGTTGTCACCCAGAAGGCAGTGGCATTCTCCGGGAAATACGTCGACCGACACACCGGCCAGTGCGATCACCGAGCCGAAATGCTTCTCGATGTTCTTCATCTCGATAATGGGTTTGGTGGAAGCGTTCATTCTACCTCTCCCCCGTGATCATGCGTCTAATATAGGTATTGAGGATCACCGCGAGCAGCAGGATTACGCCCAGGAAAACCCGGAACAGAGAACTTTCCACCCCGGCAAAAAACAGCCCTTGCTGGACGACGCCGAAGATCAGCGCACCAAGTGCGGCGCCAATAACGGAGCCATAACCACCCGTCAGCAGCGCACCGCCAATGACCACGGCAATGATCGCCTCAAATTCCTTGAGCAAACCGCGGTCCGCCCCGGCAGAACCAAATTCCATGACCTGGCAGGTGGCAAATATGCAGGCGCAAAATGCGGTGAACATGAACATGAGGATTTTTACCCGGTTCACCGGCACGCCGACATAGCGGGCAGCCTGCGCATCGCCTCCGGCCGCAAAGATCCAGTTGCCGAAGCGCGTCCGGGTCAGGAGAATATGGCCGAAAATGACAAGAATGATGGCCCAGACGATCAGCATCGGGATACCATCAACAACGGGTTGTCCGGCGCGGGTTCCGCGCTCGAAGGTCCCGATGAGGCCAATATCACCGAACCACTGGAAAAGTCCGGTCAGGATCTTGCCGCCGAATATCGCGGCCAGCCAATCACCCTCGGCGGCATCACGCACGCCTCCAATGATGGTTTTCCGCTCCAGCGTTTGCGGCAGGTAGATGGTGAATCCACGCAGGATGAAGAGTGACGCGAGGGTCACGATAAAGCTCGGCAACCCGGTTTTGATCACAATGTAACCGTTCAGCGCACCGATCGCCAAACACATCGCGAATGTAACGATGATGGCGAACCACACCGGCCACCCGGCTGTTATCGTAAAAATTGCGATCATCATGCCCGCGAAACCGATCATGGAGCCGACCGAGAGGTCAAACTCGCCGGCGATCATCAGCAGACAGGCACCCACGGCTATGATCATGAACTGGGCCGAAACGATCGACCAGTTCAACACGCCCTGGCTTGCGAACATGCCGCTGTCAAAGGCAAATAGGGCAAAAAAAACAAAAACGGCAACCGTGCCGCATATGCCGCCAAGCTCTGGCCGAATCAGTGACTTTCTAAAGGCCGACATCTCCTTGACGCGCTCGTCAACGACAGCCTCCGGTTGCGCCGCATCCGACATTGCTCTGCTCCCTATGATTGTTCAGTAAAAAAAGGGCGTCCGCCGGTTGAGCGGACGCCCGGTCGCGTTGTCAGGACTAGCGATATTCGCCGGCAAACTCTTCAACTTTGGCCAGTCCGTCCTTGGTGACAAAGCCTGGGCCCGAGTTGATGTTGTTGCCTGGCAGAACACCGTAGCGATCCCAGTTGGCGAGAATGACCACAGGCATGTAGGCCTGCAGGAAGGGCTGCTGGTCAATGCCCCAAATGATGGTGCCATCCTTGATGCCTTTGACGATTTCAGCGCCGAGATCGAAGGTGCCGAAATGAATGTCACCGGCCATGCCGTTTTCTTTCAGCGCGGCGATGGTTGGGTCGGCAGAAACCGGACCCAGCGTCAAAATTCCGTTGGTATCGGGATTAGCGGAAAGGAAAGCGAGAACCTTGTTCTTGATCTCCGACGGGTCGGTACCGGAATCCATCATGGAATTACCCAGTTCGATGCCAAGTCCGTCCGCGTAGCCGCGGCAACGCTCGCCAACGGTCGGCTGCTGAATGGCGTGATTGACGCACAGAAACTTGGTTACGCCCTCGCCCTTGGCGCGCTGACCTGCTGCCTTGCCGGCATCGTATTCGGGCTGGCCCACATACATCAAAGCACCAACTTCACGCGCCTGCTCTGGCGTGCCGGTGTTCATGATGATGACGTCAATGCCCTGATCGACGGCTGCCTTGATCGGGCCCTTCAGAACGTCAAAATCAGCGAGCGTCGTGATAATGCCGTCGGGGTTCGAGGCCGCTGCCTGATCGATAATGCGGGCCATGTCTGCGATGTCGCCTGTTGGCGGATTGCGGTATTCGACTTCCGCACCAACCTGTTTTCCGGCCAGTGCAATACCGTTCTTAATGGTGTTCCACCAGCTGTCACTGTCGGGGGCGTGACTGACCAGCACATATTTTTCACCCTCGGCATAGGCCGTGGTTGCCGCAAGCGATGCTGTTGCCAGACAAGTGGCAACGAACAGCTTTTTCACTAGAGATTTCATAAGTTCCTCCCAGAAATCATCGTTTTCACACATAATGAAGGATCGGCTGACCCGGCTCCTCAAGACGAAGACAAGCACACGCCAGTGCTTTTTGCAACCGGTTGCAAAATAAACTGCCCCTGGCCTACAATCGGCTCGTGTCAGGGCACCCTGGTGGTGCAACAGAACGGAGCGGGCAAAGTGATTGTAACCTTGCGGGAAGTGGCAGAGCGGGCGGGCGTTTCCCGTTCAGCCGTGTCGCGCACTTTCACCGAAGGGGCATCGGTGTCGGACAAAACAAGGCGCAAGGTGCAAAAGGCTGCTGACGAATTGGGATACAGCCCCAATGCCCTCGCCTCCAGTCTGACCACCGGCCGCACGAAGTTGATCGGCCTGGTTTCCAACAACTTTCACAACCCGATTTTCCTGGAGGTCTTTGATCTCTTCACCAAGGGTCTGCAGGAGCGTGGCCTGCGTCCTTTGCTTGTCAATCTGTCCGACGAGACCAACCCGGAGCACTCTGTTCAGATGCTGAGGCAGTATTCGGTGGATGGGGTGATCGTTGCATCGTCGACCCTGCCTCCGAGCTTTGCCAAGGCGTTTCGGGACGCCAACGTTCCCGTCGTTCATTCATTTGGCCGCCACTCAAGCACGCCTCATGTGCACGTGGTCGGAATCGACAATGTGGAGTGCGGGCGCATGGCGGCCCGGACACTTGCAGATCGCGGTTACACGCGCGTCGCCTTTCTGGGCGGTCCGAAACTCGCGACCTCGACCCAGGATCGATTCACCGGCTTCATGGAAGAGATAAAGTGTCACCCGCATATCGACACGACGTTCAGTTACGCGGCCCAGTATTCGTTTGATGCCGGACGCGATGAGATGACCCGATTGCTGAGCAGCGCCCCTGCACAGGCCTATTTCTGCGGTGATGACGTGCTGTCGATCGGGGCCTTGTCGGCGATCAAGTCTGCGGGTTTGTCGGTGCCCGCCGATATCGGCCTGATCGGCCTCAACAACATGGAAATGGCACGCTGGCAGAACATCGATCTGACAACCATTCACCAGCCGATCAAACAGATCATCACTTCGTCCGTCGAACTCATCGTCGCGATGCTTGCCGATCCGGACCGCTATCCCGAAGCACGGCTGTTTCCATGCCACGTGGTCGAACGCGGGACGTTGCGAAGCGTTGTCGGCCAGGCCGGTGAATAGTTCCTGCACCGTCCCCGCGGTGAAGTCTCACCGGAACATTGGCGGCCGGGCATCCACCCAGGCGCCGTCCTTCGATGCCGACTCAACCGCCTGGTGCACCGCTGCCATTGACCGCAGGCCATCCTCAGCCCTTGGATAGAGGTCTGCCGCGGGATCAGCGACACGCCCCTCTTTTTCAGCGCGAATAACTTCCGCCAGATCCTTGTATATATTGGCAAAGGCCAGGGGCATGCCTTCCGCGTGACCGACGGTTACGCGTGACGTGCGATCCGCTTCCGGCGACAAATTGCTCTCTCCCCGTTCGATGACCTGCAACCGTCCGCCGAGCGGCATCCAGTAGAGCTGGTTGGGCTGTTCCTGCGTCCAGCGCAGGCCGCCTTTCTCGCCGAATACCTGAATGCCCAGACCGTGCTGACGACCGATGGCGACGGACGAGGTCCAGAGCCGGCCAACCGTGCCACCATCCATACGGAAATTGACCATGGCGTCGTCCTCAAGCTCGCGGCTCTCCAGGCAGGATGCGAAATCCGCGGAGAGTTTTTCGACCTCCTGACCGGTGACAAAACTGGCCATGTGCAGGGCGTGAATGCCGCAGTCGGCAAATTGTGCCGAAACTCCGGCCTGGTCGGGATCATAACGCCAACGTACGCGCGGATTGTCGGCATCTGCTGCGTCGGCATGGTGCCCATGGGCAAACTCTGCGACCACCAGACGCACCTTGCCGAGGTCACCCCGGGCCACCATGGCACGCATGTGGCGCACCAGAGAATAGCCGGAATACCCATAATTGACGGCACAGAACTTTCCGGTTGAGCGACTGATTTTGACGATCTCCTCGCCCTCCTCAACCGTCATGGTCATGGGTTTTTCGCACAGGACATGAAAGCCACCCTCGAGGAAGGTTTTGGTGATCTCGAAGTGGGTTGCATTGGGAGTCGCGACGGTTACCAGGTCCACACGATCGTCGCGACCGCTTTCGCCCGCCAGCATTTCGCGCCAGTCGCCATAGGCACGGTCCCGAGCGATGCCCAGTCGTCGGGCATATTCACGTCCTGAATCCGGATTGTGGTCCAGGGCACCGGCAACAAAGGAAAATTCGCCGTCGAGCCCTGCCCCAAGACGGTGCGCGGGGCCGATCTGACTGCCCTCGCCCCCACCGATCATGCCCCAGTTGAGTTTCGTCATATTCAATTCTTTCGTATCGCTGTTACGTGGGTCTGGAACGCGGAACCTGAATTCCATGATCGCTGCCTGATGCACCTGATTTGACTGATACCTGGTGTGTTGCAAAGCCGGGATATTGCAACTCAAAATCCGATCGACTGCAAATATTCCCGGTTCAGTTTTGCATCCGACACGGGCGAGGTATCGCCTTCGGGATCACAATCCTGCTCGACCGTGCACCAGCCCTCAAAACCACTGTCCAGCAGCACCTGTCGAACTGCCGGGAAGTCCACATCGCCATCACCGAGATTGCAGAAGATGCCCTGTCCACAGGCATCGTAGAATCCCGTCCGTTTGGCAATCACGTCGGCTTTCACGGCCGGATCGATGTCCTTGAAATGCATGTAGCTGATGCGACCCGCATGGCGCTTCATAAACGCTACCGGATCAAATCCGGCATAGGAGTGATGACCCGTATCGAAGCAGATTTTCAGGATCGACTCATCCACCTCATCCAACAGCCGCTCAAGTTCCGGCTCGAAATCGATGAAGCCGGCTGCATGGGCGTGCATGCCGACGGTCAGGCCGTATTCCTCTGCGCCAATTCTGGCGATGGTGGCAATACGGTTACGAAACGCCTCCCACTCCGCCTTGTCCATCTCCTCGGCTTCGCTGACGCGGCCGGCAGTTGGCGCACGGCGCTCTGAGATCGAATCGATGAGAACGAGGTGTTGTGCGCCATGGGCTTTCAGCGCCCTGCAGGTGCGCACCGAGCCGTCCATCACGTCATCCCATTGAGCGGGATCATGAAACGCGCGGAAGACAACGCCGCCAATCAGTTCCAGATCGTTTTCAGCCAGGGCCTCGGCCACCAAAGGCGGATCCTCGGGCATGAAGCCCACGGGGCCGAGTTCAATGCCCTTGTAGCCCGCTTCGGCATTCTCGCGCAGCACGGCTTTCCAGTCTGGATTGCGAGGGTCATCGGCAAATTCAACACCCCACGAACAGGGCGCATTGCCTACTCTGATTGTCATTTTCGGGTTCCTTGAAATTAGAAGTTCTGGACGTCCTGCCAGCTTCTTGTGCGGTTTGATTCATGGGCGGCGGCGACCACGCGGCTGACCTCAAGCCCTTCGGCAAATGTTGGCCAGACAGGCTGGCCGGTTTCGATGGCCTGCAGGAAGTCTCGGGCCTCGATTATGATCTGATCCTGATAGCCGGTGCCGTGACCCGGCCCCTGACAAAACGGCTCGTAGTCGGGATGGGCCGGGCCGGTGAGAATCTTGCGATAACCCAGTTCGGCCTCCGGCCCTTCCGCCGTATACAGCCACAGTGCATTTTGATCTTCCATATCGAAACGCAGGCCGCCCTTTGTGCCAAAAACCTCGAACGCGTACCCCATCTTGCGGCCGGTCGCGACACGGCTGAAGAACAGATGACCCATGACCCCGCTTTCAAATCGGCACATGATCTGGGCCTGATCGTCATTGGTGACGCTCTGCCCGCCGCGCTGAGCATGAACCGTTTCCAGTTCGGCCATGATCGACACGATCGGCCCGATAAGCGCCCGCGCGCCGTTGATCATGTGCGGCGACAGGTCTCCCATCGTGCCATTGGCTTCGCCGGTAGATCTCCAGGTCGCCGCCTGATCCGGGTCAGCATCAAAATCTTCCGTGTGCTCGCCGCGAAACCAGGTCAGATCGCCGATGCGGCCATCGCGCAGGAGTTGTCGGGCATATTGCGTGGCGGGCGTACGAATATAGTTGAATCCCACCATGTTTACACAACCATGCTTTTCAGCCGCTGCTGTCATGGCCTTTGCATCTTGCAGCGATGCACCCAACGGTTTTTCGCAAAATACCGGCTTGCCAAGCGCAAAGGCCGCTTCAGCGATTTCACGATGGGTTGTTTGGGGCGAGGCGATGATGATGGCCTCGACCTTCTCGTCTGAAACAAGTTCCTGCCAGTTGCCGGCCGCCCGACTGAACCCGAAAGTTGTGCGGTAACGCTCCGAAGAGGCCGGATTAGATCCGCAAATCATCTCGAGCCGCGGACGCAGAGCCGTGTTGAACACGGCGCCGACCGACGACATGGCAACAGAATGGGCCTTACCCATATAGCCACCGCCAACAATTCCAATGCCAATCTGTTTCATCGATGCTGCGTCCAGAAAAAATTTGCAACCGGTTGCAAAATGAGTATCCTTATCGATACACAACCGTCAAATGGTTTATGTGCAGCCACTGCAAAAACAGCAACATCGGCTCACCTCCGGGAGGAAAGTTTGACAACGATTGAAGGAACCATGCGCCTTACCACGGCGCAGGCAATTGTCCGCTTTCTGGCGGCGCAGTTTATCGAAATCGACGGACAACGCATCCGCGTTTGCGGCGGTGGATTCGGCATTTTCGGTCATGGCAACGTCACCTGTCTGGGTGAAGCGCTTTACGATCACAAGGATGTATTGCCACTCTATCGCGGACAAAATGAGCAAAGCATGGGATTTGCCGCCGCCGCCTATGCCAAATACCACCTGCGCCAGCGTTTCATGTTCTGTACCGCGTCGGCTGGCCCAGGCACGGCCAACCTGTTCACCGCAGCGGCACTGGCCCACGCCAACCGGTTGCCGATGCTCATGTTGTGCGGCGATGCCTTCCAGACCCGCCTGCCCGACCCGGTCCTGCAGCAGCTCGAACATTTCGGCAATCCGGCGCTCGGCCTGAACGATGGATTTCAGTCGGTTGCGCGCTATTGGGACCGGATTACCCATCCAGCACAGGTCATTCAGTCCTTGCCGGCTGCGCTGGCTACAATGCTCGATCCGGCTGATTGTGGCCCGGCTTTCATTGCCTTGCCGCAGGATGTGCAGGGATGGACCTATGACTATCCCGAAGAATTCTTTGCCGAGCGAACGCACCGCATCCGGCGCGTCACGCCCGATGCCGGGGAGGTTGCCGAGGCGGCGGCACTTTTGAGTTCCGCAAAACGTCCGATGATCATCGCCGGTGGTGGGGTTCAATATTCCCGCGCCGTCGCCGAACTCACCTCATTTGCAGAGACCCACAACATTCCTGTGGTCGAAACCATCGCCGGGCGCGCCAATCTGGTCGCAACTCATCCGCTCAACATTGGGCCGATCGGTGTTACCGGATCGGATAGCGCAAACGCGGTGGCGGAAGAGGCCGATGTCATACTTTCCGTGGGGTCCCGCCTACAGGACTTCACGACGGGTTCGTGGACGGCATTCGCGAGGGACGCGCAGTTCATTTCGCTCAATGCAGCGCGACATGATGCCGGCAAGCACCTGGCGAAACCCGTGGTCGGCGACGCGAAACTGGGGTTGCAGGCTCTTGGAGATGCAATTTCAGGATACCAGGCGGCTGCTGAATGGACCAAATCGGCGCAGAAAAAACGCAAGGCCTGGGATCAATACGTCGCCGACAACGTTTCGGCAGAGGGTAACCGGCCCAATTCCTACGCCCAGGCCATCGGAGTCGTGAACGAACTTTGTGATCCTCGTGACAGGGTCGTGACCGCTGCCGGCGGACTACCGGCGGAGGTCACCGCAAACTGGCGCACGCTCGATATCGGCACCGTCGATGTCGAGTTCGGCTTTTCCTGCATGGGGTATGAGATCGCAGGCGGCTGGGGCTCGCGCATTGCACAGCGCGAAAAGGAACCGGATTCCGACACCATCGTTTTCGTTGGCGATGGCGCCTATTTGCTCATGAATTCCGATATTTATTCGTCGGTTCTAACCGAAAAAAAGCTTATCATATTGATGCTCGACAATGGTGGCTTTGCCGTCATCAACAAGTTGCAAAACAACAGCGGCCACGAGAGTTTCAACAACCTGATCAAGGATTGCCCGACAGTGCCGGAGGCCTTCACGGTTGACTTCGAGGCTCACGCCCGGGCCATGGGAGCCAACGCTGAAACCGTCGCCAGTCCGGCCGAGCTGGGAGAGGCTTTCAAGCGTGCCAAGGCTGCCGACAAAACCAGTGTCATCGTCATGCAGGTCGATGCCTATGATGGATGGACCACCGAAGGCCACGCCTGGTGGGAAGTCGGCACGCCGCATATCTCCGAGCATGAAAGCGTTCGCGAGGCCCATGCAGAGGTCGAGAGTGCCCGGGAACGACAAAGAAGGGGAATCTAAATGAAACGATTCACATCCAAATCCGCCGATCCTGACACGATTGTCGACGAATTGCTCAATGGTGAGGGGGCTGTGCTGATCTCCGGTCTTTTCAGCGACGCGAAGATTGCAGAGGCGCGCCGGATCATCATGGAACATTCCGATCAGGTGGCAGAGAAGGTGACGCATTTTCAGGGCAACGCTGAGGCCGATGGCAAGCTCAATTTGCAGCGTCGGGTCTGGAACCTGTTGGCCAAAGGAGACGTGTTTGCCGACATGGCTGCGCACCCTGTGATGATGAACATCCTGCGCAAGTTCCTCGGCTCAGAATTCACGATGGGTTCGATAGCTGCCAACCGCCTGTTGCCCGGTGGCCCCGGCCAGGAGCCGCATGTGGATTATCCCTATTGGGACTTTCACTCGCCGGAAACACATCCGGCCGGATTGAATTCTTCGTTTCCAATGAACGCTCAGGTGTCGATCATCCTCGATCCATTCACAGAAGAAAGCGGCGCGACGGCCTACATGCCCGGCAGCCAGCGCGAACTGCGTTACCCGGTGGAAGAGGACAGGTTCTTCGACTCCTGCCAGCGCATGCTTGGCGAACCAGGCGACGTGGCCCTGTTCTACGGCGCGGCATGGCATTGTGCCATGCCCAACAACAGCGACCACGACCGCAGCGCCGTCCTGATCCAATATCTGCCAAAATGGGTGAAGCCACTGGAAGACATGCCGGCAGCCCTGTCGGAGGATTTTATGAACTCCGCCAGCCCGGAAATTCGGCAATTGCTGGGGCTTAACTACCCCTATCCTGAAATATTGGACGACGCGAAGGCCGGTAATGCGGAGGGGCGGGCTTGAGCGCACTGATCGAGGGAATCCGGAAGAACAACTTTCTGGTCATCGGGCGCGCCGGTATGGATTTCGTGCCGCACCCGGCGGGCACCAAAACAGAAGAAGCGAGTGACTTCATTAGCGGGCTCGGCGGTTCTTCCGCCAACATCGCTGCCGGCATTTGCAAATTTGGCGGGAAAGCCACCCTGGTCACTGCGGTCTCTGATGATTCCATCGGCCGCTACTGCGTCAACCAGTTGAAGCACTATGGTGTGGAAACCAAGCACGTTCGACCGGTGGGCGGTGAGTTTCGTAACTCGCTGGCGGTCTATGAAAGCCGGGTCGAGGACCACCAAACTGTTATATACCGCAACGGTGCCGCTGATTTTCAGATGGATATCGAAGACATCGATGCGGTTGATTATTCAGCCTACGGAGCATTGATCACAGCGGGTACAGTCTTTGCAGCCGAACCCTCTCGTGCCGCCACCTTCCGTGCATTCGAACATGCCCGCAAGGCGGGATTGCCGATCATTTTTGACATCGACTACCGCCCCTATTCGTGGCCCTCGCCGAAGGTTGCAGAAGATATTCTGTCGCGCGCCGGAGCGCTGTGCGACATGATAGTCGGCAATGATGAGGAGTTCGGGTTCATGGCCGGGGGCATCGACAAGGGCATCGCCAAGGCCCGCGAGCTTGCGGAAAATACCGCCTCAATTGTCATTTACAAAATGGGCGAAAAAGGCGCGCTGACCTTTGCCGGCGGTGAGGAAATGCGCACGGGAATTTATCCGGTCGAAGCGCTCAAGCCCACCGGTGCCGGTGACAGCTTCATGGCCGGTCTGATGGCCTCCCTTGCGGACCGGCACGAATTGCGCGAAAGCCTGATGCGGGGATCGGCATGCGCTTCGATCGTGGTTGCCAAACCCGGCTGCGCACCAGCCATGCCCAATGCCGAGCAACTTCAGAATTTTCTGGAAACCCACCCTGGCCCAACCGCCGTCTAAGAGGAACACCTATGCATATCGCGCCCTATGACAACCACAACAAACCAATTGTCGACGTGGACGACGAATGTGTTCCGCTGAACTATTTCAACATCGTCAAGCTCAAGAAGGGCGACGCGTTTGAATATGCGGTGCCAGGCTTCGAAACCTGCATTGTGCCCGCTACCGGAACAATCGATGTGAACGTTGAGGGATTTAAGGCCGATGCCCTTGGCGGACGCGGTGTTGATGTGTGGGATGGCGAACCCGAAGGAGTGTACGTGCCCACCGCGGCCCGTGCCGAGATGGTGTGCACCTCCGAAGAGGCTGAAGTCTTCGTCGCCGGGGCGAAATTTGAGGAAGTTCTGGAAGCCTTCACCGTGCGCTCTGACGAGCTCGACAAAGTACAATATGGTTCTGACGACACTAAGACCCATCGAAAAATCAAACACATTCTGGGTCAGAAGCAACACGGCAAGGTCGGGCGTCTGCTGGTCAGTGAACTGTACACGGTGGGTCAGGGTGGCTGGTCAGGATTTCCCTCGCACAAACACGATACCGACCGTCTGCCGCAGGAAACACGACATGACGAAACCTACAACTTTCGCTTCCGTCCGAACTACGGATCCGGCGTTCAGATGCTACAGCGCGAGGACAACAAACCGGGCGACGCCTATCACATCGTCGATGGCTCAACGATCTGCCTCGACAAGGGCTATCACCCCTGCGCGGTTTTGCCCGGCTACGAGATGTACTACTTCACAATCCTTGGCGGCTTGAGCCAGCGCTCGCTGGTCCAGTATTTCCAGCCGACCCACGAGGCGCAGCTGGAAACCATTCCCGGCATCAAAGATATGATTGCCAAATTCAAGTGACCCAACCCCGATGACATTGGCAACATTGAGCCAGGTGCTTCAGCCGGCTTTGAAAAACGGAACGGCGGTAGCCGGACTGGTCTGCCTCGGCTGGGAGGATATGCGCGCCTATGTAGCAGCAGCCGAAGCCGAGGATGCGCCCGTTATCCTGCAGGCAGGCCCCTCCTGCCGCGAACACACTCCTCTGCCGGTTCTGGGAAAGATGTTTCGTCACCTTGCCGAAAGCGCGTCGGTTCCTGTGGTGGCCCATTTGGATCACGGCTACACCCACGAGGAATGCCGGGAGGCGCTCGACAGCGGCTTTACCTCGCTGATGTATGACGGCTCGCGCAAGCCACTCGTGCAAAACATCGATGAGACGGCAGCGATTGCTGAACTTGCACACGCAGCCAACATCTCCTGCGAGGGCGAAATCGGATTTGTCGGCTATTCCGGCGGCGAGAGCTCGGCCGGGACGGATCCGTCAGAGGCGGCGCAATTTGCCAAACAGACGGGCGTTGACGCGATGGCGATTTCGGTCGGCAATGTCCACTTGCAGGAAAACAAGGAAGGCGGACTGGATGAGGACCGGATCGGCGCCATTCAGTCGGCAACCAGCATCCCGCTGGTTATTCATGGCGGCTCCGGCGTTCCGGTTGACCAGCGCAAACATCTGGCCGCCCGTTCCAGCATCTGCAAGTTCAACATTGGCACCGAGTTGCGTATGGCATTCGGTCAGGCCCTTCGAACCGCGGTGAATGCCGATCCGGATCGCTTTGACCGGGTTCAGATACTGAAGGAAACACACAATCCGGTTGAAGTTGCTGCCCGGCTTGTCATCCGGGCTCTCAATTCTCCAGATCAGGAATGATGCAATGCTGAATATCGGGCTTCTGGGATGCGGCCGCATCGGGCAGGTTCATGGCCGTAGCCTCAAGGGAATGAACAAGGCTTCTGCCGTTGCTGTTGCAGATGCCGTGCCGGCCGCTGCGGAAGCACTGGCGGATGTTCTTGGTGCCAGGGCGATGAGCAGCGACGAGATCATTGCCGATCCCGGCATTGATGCGGTGGTGATCGGTACACCGACCGATACTCACTACGAGCTGATCCACCAGGCAGCAGCCGCAGGCAAAGCCATTTTCTGCGAGAAGCCGGTTGACCTGTCGACCGACCGCATCCGTGAATGCCTGACAGCGATCGACAGAGCGGGAGTTCCCTTTTTTACGGCCTTCAACCGTCGTTTTGATCCCCATTTCGCACATCTTGAACGGCAATTGCGCGACGGCGCAGTGGGTGAAGTCGAACTCGTGACCATCCTGTCGCGGGACCCTTCCCCACCGCCGATCTCCTACATCAAATCATCCGGCGGAATATTTCGCGATATGATGATTCATGACTTCGACATGGCGCGTTTTATTCTCGGGGAAGATCCCGTTGAGCTGCATGCGACAGGGTCATGCCTTGTCGACTCCGAAATCGGGTTGGCGGGGGATTGGGACACCGCCGCTGTCACGCTCAAGACCGGGAGCGGAAAGATCTGCCAGATTTCGAATTCCCGCCGCGCAACTTATGGCTACGACCAGCGGATCGAAGTACACGGATCAAAAGGACTCGCCCGCGCTGAAAATGTGCTGGAGAACCAGGTGGAGATCGCGACCGAATCCGGGTTTGCCCGCGCGCCCACCATGCACTTCTTCCTGGAACGTTATGAAGCCGCCTATGCTGCTGAAATGGCCCACTTTGTCGAGGCTGTGGGAAGCGGAACCCCGCCCAATCCATCGGGGATAGACGGGCTTAAGGCACAAATGCTTGCCGACGCCGCCACGGAATCCTGCACGGATGGTCAGGCGCGAAACATCACGTTTTGAACAGCACATTCTGATCGAGGAGATAGCGCGCCAGCAGCGGCTGGCCGGCACCGCCAACAGCGCGGGCGCCCCGCCCTATCGTGCCTGGCAGAATCTGGGGGCGCCGGATCCCTTGCAAATCAAACGCATCCAGCGCCGCAGACGTGCGTCGCACCAGTTGCTCACGAAGATCGTCTGAAAAGGCTCCATCGATAATCGCCGCACTGAAGTCAATCACAGTGCAGGATGCAACAATGGCCCATGCCAGCTTACCGGCCGCAGTCCCGGACCATTCGTCCAGCTCCTCGGAAAAGATCGACCAGTCATCAGGTTTTTCCCACAAAGGAGACGGATCCTTGCCTTTGGCAATGATCATCTGTTCCAGTCCGTACACAGAGGAATGATCGATCAGCTGTGAGGCGTTTCCGTCCGCGTCCGGCACCGGCATGGTGCCCAACGCACCGGCATTGCCGCTGCGCCCGGAGAAAAGAGCGTTGTTGATAACGATGCCGCCCCCGACAAAAGTGCCGACAAAAAAGTAGACGAAGTCCGACATCTGCGATCCGCGACCGAATGCCAATTCTGCACCGCAGGCAGAAGTGGCGTCATTGAGGACATAGACTGGCAAACCACATTGGCTGGCAAGTTCCTCACCAAATGCAAGGTGCTTCCAGGCCAGCATTTCTTCGGTCGGGACATCAAATTTTTCAGCCCAGCTCCAGAGTTCAAAAGGCATGGAAATGCCCACCCCGGCAACGCGCGGCGTTTTTCTGCTTCCAAGGGTTTTGCAGAGCTTAGTTATACCGGCGACAGCAAAGCGCAAAATTTCGTCCGGTGTAGGGTAGGAATATACCCTGCGCAGCGAGGCTCGCAGGGAGCCGGTAAAATCAATCAGCACCAGCTCCGCGCTGCGGCGCCCGATCTTAAGTCCGATGGAAAACGCTCCTTCAGGATCAAGGCTCATGGGGATGGAGGGCTGGCCGACGCGTCCGCGTTGTGGCTCTCCGCGGAGCAACAGCCCATCAGCCTCCAGCGAACGCATAATCACCGTAACCGTCTGGGCTGACAGTCCGCTGCGCCGGGCAATCTGTGACTTCGGTAGCGCGCCATGGCGCCGAACAAGGGAAAGAACCAGACGCTCGTTGTAGGCACGGACACGGCTCTGATTGGCCCCTCCACTGGGATCCACGACGCGTTGTTGCCTCTTATCCGCTGCCCCTGCAGTCAATGTTGAAGGCCTCCGGCTACCGGTTAGTCTTTCGAGACTGGACTGCCCGACCTAATAAATCAATTGGATTTATTAATTGACAGAACCCGGCAACGGTGCAAATTTTGATGCTGGAAGGTCTGGATCTGAAAAACCGCGCCCCAGCGGTCCGTTACCCCCCAACCGTCCGCGACCGCACGAAAATCATTTCAGCGGCAGAATGAAAACTGGGAGAGAGAAATATGAAAAATCGTATCATGGCTTCTGCAATCGGCGCCCTCGCACTTGGTGCCATCTCAACAAATGCTGCGCTGGCTGACGGCCACGCCGTCGGCGCTTGCCTGATCACAAAAACGGATACCAACCCGTTCTTTGTGAAAATGAAGGAGGGCGCGGCTGCCAAAGCTGAGGAACTGGGCATAACACTCAAGTCCTATGCCGGTAAGGTCGACGGCGATTCAGAAAGCCAGGTGGCTGCAATCGAAACCTGCATCGCCGACGGAGCGAAAGGCATTCTGATTACAGCTTCGGACACAAAGGGTATTGTTCCCGCCGTGAAGCAGGCACGAGACGCCGGCCTGCTCGTCATTGCGCTCGACACGCCTCTGGAGCCCATAGATTCCGCAGATGCCACATTCGCGACAGACAATTTTCTGGCAGGTGAGTTGATCGGCAAATGGGCTGCAGCTTCGCTTGGCGACGCAGCCAAGGACGCAAAAATTGCGATGCTTGACCTGGCCGTCAGCCAGCCTTCGGTTGGCGTATTGCGCGATCAGGGCTTTCTGCAGGGCTTCGGCATTGATCTCGGCGATCCCGGGAAATGGGGCGATGAAACCGACCCCCGCATCGTTGGCCACGAGGTCACCGCGGGCAACGAGGAAGGCGGCCGCACTGCCATGGAAAATCTTCTCACCAAGGATCCCGGCATTAACGTGGTTTACACAATCAACGAACCCGCCGCAGCCGGTGCCTATGAGGCTCTGAAGGCGGTCGGTCGCGAAGGCGACGTATTGATCGTGTCGGTCGATGGTGGCTGCCCTGGCGTCAAGAACGTTGCGGAGGGCGTGATCGGCGCCACTTCGCAACAATATCCACTGCTGATGGCATCGCTGGGAATTGAGGCAATTGCCGCCTGGGCAAAGGACGGCACCAAGCCGACCAATACCGAAGGTAAAGACTTTTTCGATACCGGAGTTGCCCTTGTAACCGACAAGGCTGCTGACGGTGTTGAATCGATTGACACCAAGGAAGGCACAAATCGTTGCTGGGGTTGATCTAACTCTTCCCAAACGCAATCATCAAAAATCAGGGCGGGCGGTCTTTTGACCGCCCTTCCTTTGGCCTCGCGCACGGCGTGAGATTTTGGAGGGTTCATGGCATCGGCAGACGACTACGAGAGTGTCCTGGAGGGCAGCGCAGAAAGCGTGGCATCCTTCGACTCAAACGAAAAGTCGTTGTTGGACAAGGTCCAGCACGCCCTGCATTCCAACCCTGCGGCCGTGCCGCTGATCGTTTTAATGTGTTCGATCGCCATTTTTGGCATCATCCTGGGCAGCAAGTTCTTCTCTCCCTTTGCGATGACACTCATTCTCCAGCAGGTCGCCATTGTCGGCATTGTCGGCGCTGCACAAACGCTGGTCATCCTGACCGCGGGTATCGATTTGTCAGTCGGTGCCATCATGGTGCTGTCTTCCGTCGTCATGGGCCAATTCACCTTCCGCTACGGCCTGCCGCCGGAACTGGCGGTGCTTTGCGGGCTGGCCTGCGGCGCGCTTTGCGGCTTCATTAACGGCGTGCTCGTGGCGCTGGTCCGGCTGCCCCCCTTCATCGTTACGCTTGGCATGTGGCAGATCGTGCTGGCGACCAATTTCCTCTATTCGGCAAACGAGACCATCCGGAGCCAGGATATCGCAGAGCAAGCCAGTATTCTTCAGTTCTTCGGTGAGAAGTTTAAGATCGGCGGAGCCGTGTTCACCTACGGTGTCATAGCCCTGATTGTCCTGGTCCTGGTACTCAATTACGTCCTCAATCACACGGCCTGGGGGCGTCATGTCTATGCCATTGGTGATGACCCGGATGCTGCAGAGCTATCCGGTGTCCAGGTCAAAAAAACCTTGATTTCCGTTTACGTGCTGGCCGGCCTGATTTGTGCGCTGGCAGGCTGGGCACTGATCGGACGAATTGGCTCGGTCTCGCCTACCGCGGGACAGTTTGCCAATATTGAATCCATAACAGCGGTGGTGATCGGGGGCATTTCGCTGTTTGGTGGACGCGGCTCGATCATGGGCATGTTGTTCGGGGCATTGATCGTCGGTGTCTTTTCGTTGGGCCTGCGCCTGATCGGCACAGATCCCCAATGGACCTACCTGCTCATTGGCCTGCTGATAATTGCGGCCGTGGCAGTGGATCAGTGGATCAGAAAGGTCTCGTCATGACCCCCGTGCTCCAAGGCCGAAATCTGGTCAAACGCTATGGCCGCGTGACCGCACTCGACAATGCCGACTTCGACCTGCATGCGGGTGAGATTCTGGCGGTCATCGGAGACAACGGCGCCGGAAAATCAACCATGGTCAAGGCCGTTTCCGGCGCTATCTCGCCAGACAGCGGCGAGATCCTGCTCGATGGGGAACCGGTATCATTTTCCTCACCGCAGGCGGCCCGGGACGCCGGCATAGAGACAGTTTATCAAAACCTCGCGCTTTCGCCCGCCCTGTCGATTGCCGACAACATGTTCATGGGCCGGGAGCTAAGGGTTCCGGGCCCCATGGGAAGTCTGTTTCGGAAGCTGGACCGCAGGAAAATGGAGCGCTTCGCCCGTGACAAGCTGTCGGAACTGGGCCTGCTCACCATCCAGAATATCAATCAGGCGGTGGAGACACTGTCCGGAGGTCAGCGACAGGGTGTTGCGGTAGCGCGGGCAGCGGCTTTTGGTTCCCGGGTCATCATGCTTGATGAGCCGACGGCGGCTCTGGGGGTGAAAGAAAGCCGCAAAGTGCTGGAACTCATTCAGGATGTGCGGAGCCGCGGCATGCCGATTGTGCTGATTTCCCACAACATGCCCCACGTGTTCGAAGTGGCCGACCGGATCCATATCCACCGGCTGGGACGCCGCCTTTGTGTCATTGATCCGAAAGACTATTCAATGTCCGACGCCGTCGCCTTCATGACGGGGGCCAAGGCGCCGCCCGCCGAAGTATTAGCCGCCTGAGTTGCAGCATGGATGTTGAAGCCCTGGCGGCGAAAATCATCAAAGCCGCATCAGGACAAGGCCGTTTCATTGTGGCTGTCGCTGGCCCGCCCGGAGCCGGGAAATCGACCCTCGCGGAGGCGCTGCACGATGCGCTTGGTCGGCAGGGTGAGCAAAGTGCAGTCGTTCCGATGGACGGATTCCATCTCGACAACCGGATTTTGCAACAAAGAAATCTTCTCGAGCGCAAGGGCGCACCCGAAACGTTCGATGTTGATGGCTTTGCCCACTTGCTCAGTCGACTGAACGATGCAGATCGCGATGTTCACATTCCTGTATTCGATCGATCCCGGGACTGCGCCATTGCCGGCGCGTCAACTGTCAGCAGCAAAGACCGCATTCTTCTCGTCGAGGGCAATTACCTGTTGCTGAACGAAGAGCCTTGGCAACAGTTGCGGCCGTATTTCCGCCAGACCGTCTTTCTGAACCCGGGAATCGACATGCTTAAACGTCGTCTCATCAACCGCTGGCTTGAACACGGTCTCGATACAGCTGCGGCAGAACAGCGCGCCATGAGCAACGACATCCCCAACGCGGAACGGGTTCTGGCCGGATCGGGAAATGCGGATCTGTTGATTGAAACGTTTTCCCGTTGACCTTGACGCCATACTGTGAAGATTTTGATTTTAAAGCATAATACATGACGTTTGGTTACGTTCGAGCGGCATTTGCGCGCAAAACCAAGTGCCGTGAGAGAACGGCTTTACGTGCGCTTCCCTCTGCGCAAGCAAAGCCGGCGATCGGGCCGAAGGGGCATTTGGCTCGATCGCACATGCCCCCTGGCCTGGCCGGGCTCAGTAGCCGGTCATCTCGAGATAGCCGCGACCACCATGGCTGCCCGATATGCTGACGGGACCCTCCCAATAGGGAAAGCTGGTCGCCATCCATGCCTTGGGGTTCAGTGCCCTTATCCTGATATCGAGTTTTCTGGCGGGCAGTTTGACGGCCCATTCAACCGGCACCGTGCGGTTGGAGACCTCTGTCGTGTTGAGGGGAATCATCGAAATCGCACCATTGGCGAGCGGCTCAGGCCGGCCATCCGGGTTGATCCATGTGGCCGATGTGTAAGGCTCGCCATCGGTACTGCGCAGCTGAAAACCCATGACCTTGGCGCCATTGTCGAGATGCAGCGATATCCAGTCCCAGCCCTGTTGATCCGAGTCCAGCGGTTGCGAAGACCATTCACGGTCGAGCCAGGCCTGACCCGTCACCTGAACCGGCCCTTCCGGCAGGTTGACGGTTCCGGCTACCCTGTAGAACGGCTGCGAATAATAGAAGCTCGCGCTTCCGCTCTGCGATTTGACCGAATAGCCGCGTTCGCCCTGGGCCACCAGCGGACCCTCTGCGTTGAGCGCCAGGTCGTACGAAAATTCCGCATTGCCGGCTTTCACAGACAGGGCATCGAGCTGGTCGCCGCCGCCCGGTCGACCGACCAGCGACCAGTCGTCAATCCAGGCCTTGAACGGACTCGTCGTAACGCCGGCCTGGCCAATACCGCCCCGGGCGCGGGTTTCGGCGACAAAGTGCCGGTCCGGAGTCGTGAGCGCAGCGTGGCCCATCCACAATTGTGGCGTCGACCAGCCTTCACCATTCCCAGGTTTCAGGGCTGAACGGAAAAGCGTCCACTGGACGCCGTATTCGCGGCCGTCGGCACCCTGAAGGTTGGCAGTCAGATACCACCATTCAATCCTGTATTGGTCATGCGCTCCATGGTCCCCGGGGAATTCAAGCGGCACACCGCGTTTGGGAACTGCAAAACCCTCCGCCTGGGTGCCGAGTCCGCCAAACCCCTGGGCATGGAGCTGACCGGCCACCAGCAGCAGGGCCATCATTATCAGCGCGATTGCCTTAACGTTCATTGGTGAACACCTTGACCAGTTCGGCCGGGGCAATCCGAGAAAGACGCCAGGCGGGAATGGCGGCAGCCAACAGGGTGGCAAGCAGAGCGAACAGGCCGAGCCTGAACCAGTCGGCAGGAAACAGGTTCATCGGCAGGCGCCAGCCGAAGGCCTCGACATTGACAAGCGCCAATAAGGCCCAGGCGAGCGCCAGCCCCACCGGCAGCGCGACCAGCGCGGTCAAAACCGCCAGCAACAGGGCCCGCAGCAGTTCCATGACCGCAATTTTGCGGCGCGTCAGGCCCATTGCCCAGACAGGGGCAAGCTGCGGCAGGCGCATCGTTGCCAGCGTCAGCAGGCTGGTGAAGATCGCGAACCCTGCAATTGCCAGCGTCAAAACATTGAGAGCATCTGTAACAGCAAAGGTCTGCTCGAATACACGCACGGAGAATGCCTTGATAGTCGCCTGTTCGACCAGGCTTCTTTCGTCGAGCTGGAATTCCTCGCGGATTTCGCTGATCAGCGCTGGCGCCTTCGCCGGCTCGATACGGACGCCGTAGCGCAAACGGGAGACTTCCGGATACCATTTCGTGAGCAAAGCCAGACTGACCATGACCTGTGGTGCCGGATTGCCGTAGTCGGAATAGATTCCGGCAATGCGCAGGGAGCGGCCCGGCGCCAGCGTCAAAAGATCACCGGTACGGACCTGCTCGCGGATCGACAATTGCTCGTTGACCAGAACGGCGGCTCCGCCGGCCACATCATCCCAGACACCGGACTGCTTTTCGATCAGCGGCCATTTCTCACGATAGGTTGCGTGATCGGCAATACCGAAGAGTTGGCCGGGCTGGCCAGCCAGGTCCAGTTTCACGCTCCAGATGGGTAAGACCGCGTCCGAACGCGTTTCCAGCCACGCGCGCAGTCGCTCCGCCTGCTTCTCGTCCCTGGCGGTCACATAGATTTCCGAGGCCAGCCGCTGGTCCAGCCAGGCGGTGAAGGTGGTGCGAAAACTGCCGACCATCGTGCTGACGCCAATATTGGCCGACAGCGCCAGCAACAGCGCCATCAAGGCCAGCGAAAGACCGGGCATCTGCTGGCGGGTATCCGCCCAGAACCATTGCGCAAGCGGTGTCCTTGCCATCCGCTGACCGAGCCACAGAACCATACTAAACAGGCCCGGCAGGGCCAGAGATGCACCCAGAAGCATACTTCCCAGGACCGCAAAACTCACCACCAGCCCGCTGCCAAACCCGATCAACATCGCCATCAGCAGCAGCAGCACAAGCGCGGCGATGGCCTGCAGCTTCATCGCGCTTCCCGATATCATCGCCCAGGCGCGGGGTTGCGCCGAGGCCAGGATCGGCAGACGCCACAGCCGCAACAGGCTGCCGGCAGCGGCAATGGCGGTTCCAAGCAACGCGATAACCAGCCCTGCGGCCCACCATTCAAACCGGAATGTCAGCGCGCCGGCCACCTCCGCCCCATAGAGCCCGCGCAGGGTTGCAGCAACGCCCGGCAGCAGGCTGGCCGCAATGACATAGCCCAGTGTAACGCCGATGGAACCGGCAAGCAGGGCAAAACCGAGCAATTCGATCACCATAGCAACCGTCAGGTGACGGGCCGAAAGCCCCATGGTTCGCAAGGTCCGGAACATGCCCCGGCGCTGCTCGAATGCCAGTCCAACGGTTCCGTGCACGATGAACAGTCCGACCACAAAGGACAGCAGGCCGAAGGCCGTGAGGTTGAGATGAAAGCTGTCGGTCAGCTTCGACACATCGCTTTCGGTCTGGGGTTCAACCAGCTTCAATCCCGGCCCGGCCTCCGAAAGCGGCAAACGATCAACGCGCTGTCCGGGCAAAACCAGTAACCGTGAAATCCGTCCGCTTTTCTTCAACAGACGTTCGGCAACGCCGATGTCAGTCAGCAAGGCCCCGTCTGACATCTGTTCACTGACGATCATCGGCGGCAGGTCAGGCAAATCCGTCAGGAGATCGGCGGTTTTCTGCGACGCTCTTATCTGTCCGGGCCGTGTGAGGAACGCCGACAAGTTCAAGGCTGGTCCATTGCCTGCCTCCATGGCCCGGCCGGCCAACCCTGCCGGGGCCGTCAGGGGCTCGATTCCGATGACTCGAATCGAGCGGGAACCCGCCCTCATGCGACCCTCAAGAACCGGCGAGGTGCGCCAGCCGGACTTCTGCAGCCTGATGAAAGTGGCCAGGGGCAGAGTACTGCCGTCTACCGGCACAAGACTTGCGAGGTTGTTTTCACCGAGGATGGCCGAAGCCCGTGCATAACTCGCGCGGGCCTCCGCATTTATCGCCTGAACACCCGACCATAAAGCCGTTGCCAGTGACAATCCGATGATCAGAGTCAGCAGCTGGCCAGGCTTCTTTCGCCAGTGCGACAGCAATGCCAACAGGGCGATACGGATTGTCACGCGACCCTGCCTGCCCGCAAATGCAAATGTTCGTCCATCCGCTTCGCCAGCCGCATCGAGTGGGTCACGAGCAAAAGCCCGGCACCGCTTTCCTCGACCAGTTGAAGCATGAGATCGATAACGGTATCGCTTGTCTCCTCATCCAGATTTCCGGTTGGCTCGTCGGCAAGGACGAGTTTGGGCCGCGCGGCAAGCGTCCTGCCAATGGCCACGCGCTGCTGCTGTCCACCGGACAATTGCTCGGGGTAACGCCGCAGCATGTCGGCAAGTCCAAGACGGGTAGCAAGATTGTCGACCCAGACACGGTCTTCGCGGCCGGCAAGCCTTGCATGGAACCTAAGATTGTCGATCACGTTCAACGACGGGATCAGATTGAATTGCTGAAAGACAACGCCAATCTTGTCGCGGCGAAGTTGCGCCCGTTCCTGGTCGGACAGGTCGCCAAGGCTTTCGCCATCAATTTCGATTGATCCTGCATCGAAATGATCAAGCCCCCCTATCAGGTGGAGCAACGTGCTTTTTCCGCTTCCCGATTCGCCGGTGAGTGCCATTTTGCGGCCTGCACGAAGCTGCAGATCAACGCCGCGCAGAACCGGCAGAGGTCCGTCCTGGGTCTCGAAACTCTTTTCGACATTTGACGCATTCAGCAGCATGTCCGGCTTTTACTCGAAACCGGCACCAGATGCTGCTGAAAAATGGTGGAAAACCTGTGACAGATTCTACCAGCTGCCGGTGTTTTCCATCGACTTCCAAGGTTCTTGCAAAGGAAGTGCATCGCCCTTTTGAAGGAGCTCTATCGAAATATCGTCGGGCGACTTCACAAAAGCCATGCGGCCTTCACGAGGCGGTCGATTGATCGTAATTCCGGCATCCATCAGCCGTTGGCAGGTCGCATAAATGTCGTCAACAACATAGGCAAGGTGGCCCCAGGAGCGACCTGTTTCGTAGTTCTCATCGCCGTCCCAATTGTAGGTCAACTCGAGCTCTGGTGAACGGCTGGTCGCCGAAGTTTCCTTGTCTTCCGGTGCGGCAAGAAAGATCAGGGTGAAGCGGCCACCCTCATTATCGATACGGCGAATCTCTTCCAGGCCCAGATGCTTGCAGTAAAACTCCAGCGAGGCTTCCACGTCACGCACGCGGACCATGGTGTGAAGGTATTTCATGGAAAATCCATTATCGGGGTTGTCTCTGGCCTGTTCATAGCAGGCTTTTGGCAGGGCGCGCCATGACTTCAAGTCGCAAGCTCTGCAGATGATCCAAAGCCGGAAGTCTGAGCCGCTATCCGGTACGACTTTGCATGGCCAAGATCGGCTGGCATCGGTAATTTGCCTGTTTGCAGCCGACGCCAGCCATTGATGTCAGACCGATTGTCCAGCATTACGACTGTGAAGCTGCTCATCCAAACCGGTTTCCACCGGTTTGAAACGGGGAAATTTCTGTGACTGACATCATCATTGCTCCATCCATCCTTTCGGCTGACTTTTCGCGCCTGGGCGACGAAATCGAAGACGTCATGGCGGCCGGGTCCGACTGGGTGCATCTGGACGTCATGGACGGCCACTTCGTGCCCAACCTCACTTTCGGTCCGCCGATCATCAAAGCTGTGCGCCCGCGGGTCGACCACATTTTCGATTGCCATTTGATGATTGAGCCCTGCGACCCCTATCTCGAAGCCTTTGCCGAAGCCGGTGCCGACATCATCACTGTTCATGCCGAGGCGACAAAGCACCTGGACCGCTCCCTGCAGGCGATCCGTAACATGGGCAAAAAAGCGGGCGTCTCGCTCAATCCATCAACACCAGAAAGCGTTATCGAGTACGTGCTCGACCGGCTCGACCTGGTCTTGCTGATGACGGTCAATCCCGGATTCGGTGGCCAGGCCTTCATTGAACCGGTTGTCGACAAAGTCGCCCGCGTGAAGAAGATGATTGGCGATCGCCCCATCCACATCGAGATTGATGGCGGGGTCACGCCCTTGACCGCCCCCATGGTCGTCAATGCCGGAGCCGATGTCCTGGTGGCGGGTTCGGCGATTTTTAAAGGCGGTACGCCGGAACACTACAAAACCAACATCGAAGCGATTCGCGCCTCGGTTGCCTGAAAAACACAGCTCCGCCGGATCAGGTTCCGCAGAAGGTGTGACGTACGATCTCAGCAGGTTTCGGCCCCTCGGCCAGATGTGCAAACTCAGCCTGTTCCTCATAGGGATTTGCCAATGCACAGTTCAGGTCATGAAACCTGGACAGATCGCCATCAAGAGCGGTTTGAATGGCCTCCTCGATGCGGTGGTTACGCGGAATAAGGGCCGGGTTGGCGCTCAGCATGAGAGCCTGCCTGTTACGCAGCGGAAGCGCCTGTGACTGCCAGGAAGAAAGCCATTCGTCGAGAGCCGCCGGATCGTCAAATTCCTGCCTCGCGGCAAGGCCCATATCCGTCGACAAAGCCCTAAAAGTCCGGCTGTAATCGGCATTTTGCTCCGCCATAATCGCAAAAAGGGATTCTACCAATTCTCGGTTGGGAGTGGGTAAACCGAGCTTTCGGCGCATGTTTTCGTCATAGTGTTTCAGGTAAAGCGGGGATAAGGCGTCAACTGCTGCCTGGGCCATTTCAACCGCCTGGTCGTCATCTTCGGCGAACAATGGGAGTAAGCATTGTGCGAGGCAGACAAGGTTCCATTGTGCCACCCTGGGCTGGTTGGAAAAGGCATATCGTCCCGCTTCGTCAATCGAACTGAACACCTGATTTGGGTGAAACGAATCCATGAACGCACAGGGTCCGTAGTCGATCGTTTCGCCGGCAACCGACATGTTGTCGGTGTTCATCACGCCGTGAATAAAGCCCAGTCCCATCCACGTGGCGATCAATTCGGCCTGCACTGCAACAACGGATTCGAGAAAGGCGAGATAAGGGTTGTCGGCCTCTCTCGCCTCCGGGTAGAGCCGGTCGATCGTATAGTCAGCCAGCGTTTTGATGGCCGCGAGATCGCGGCGACCAGCAAAATATTGGAACGTCCCTACCCGGATCAGGCCGCGCGAGACCCTGGTCAAAATCGCACCGGGCAAAACGGCTTCCCGGTAAATTTGTTCACCCGTCTCGACCGCAGCCAGCGCGCGCGTAGTCGGCACACCCAGCGCATGCATCGCCTCACTGACGATGTATTCACGCAGAACCGGTCCAAGCCAGGCCCGCCCATCGCCCATTCGCGAAAACGGGGTCGGGCCGGAACCCTTCAACTGAATATCGCGACGCACGCCCCTGCGGTCGATCACCTCGCCAAGCAGGTGAGCCCGGCCATCGCCCAGTTGCGGAACCCAATTGCCGAACTGATGCCCGGCATAGGCCGTCGCCAGAGGCTCGCTGCCCAACGCTACTGCGTTGCCAGAGAAAACATCGACGCCGTCCGGCGACGACAATCGTTCCGGATCGAGACCAAGCTCTTCGGCCAGTGGCATGTTGAGCGCGATGAGCTTTGGATCGCGCACCGACGTGGGTTTGAGACGCACCGAGAAACCCTCCGGCAGGCGCGCGTAAGAATTGTCGAAGTCAAAAAGGGGTTGTTCGCTCTGTTGCGCCATTCGGCACCCGTTCTGGTGATTGGCAACAAACAAGCCGCTGCGACGTCAAAACGCAATGGTTGATTGTCTGCACTGTCCACATTCAATTTGGGTAGCCGCGCCGTCTTTTCAACGATCGTGATCAATCCCCTGCCGGAGGGGGTGCATGGCACCGCAAGTTCTCCTTGGTCTGGTTCACGCGCATAAGCAACAAGCTCACCAAATGTTCACCAACGCGGTAGCCGGCAGCTGCTATGCTAACGCCCTGTTTGGGGGTAAATGAAGCTTATTTCGGCCCGGACCGGCCGGGATTCGTCTCTCGAATTGGGATGCGACAGTTAACTTTGTTGCGTGCTGCGGCAACATTTAACTTTGCAAATGGGCCGGTTCCGGCAAATATGGATGCCGCACCGGTGATGGCCGCCGGTAAGGAGGCACGAGCCACAGTGGTTTTGGTGTCACAGATGCAGGATGGCGGCCTGCGGCGATTGTCCGGATCTGGCGGTCCCGGCATAATGAAATTGACCGGCTACGCGTGCGCTTCGCACGTTGTGGTGGTGGAAGAATGAACTAGAATAAACCAGCGCCCGTGCGCCGGACAGGACTATGTAGCAGGAGACGTTCCAGTGAATTTTGAAAAGTACTTTGAAGAAGAGCTGGACGGGCTGCGCGAAAATGGCAATTACAGGGTTTTTGCCGATCTCGAACGTAAAATGGGGTCATTTCCCCGCGCCACAAGGTATTCCGAGGATGGAAGCGCGAGTGACGTCACAGTCTGGTGCTCAAACGACTATCTGGGCATGGGTCAACATCCCGATACAACCGGTGCTATGAAAGAAGCGATCGACAAATGCGGTGCCGGCGCCGGGGGCACACGCAATATCTCCGGCACCAATCACTATCACGTCCTGCTGGAGCAGGAACTGGCGGATCTTCACAACAAAGAATCGGCCCTGATGCTGACCTCAGGCTACGTGGCCAACTGGGCCGCGTTGGGTACTTTGGCGTCGCGCATTCCAAATGCCATGGTGTTCTCCGATGGCGACAATCACGCTTCGATGATCGAAGGCATGCGACATAGCCGTGCGCCGAAGGCAATCTGGAAACACAATGATGTGGAGGATCTGGCACGCAAACTCGACGATGCCGATCCGGAAGCAGCCAAAATCGTTGCGTTTGAATCTGTCTACTCCATGGATGGAGATATCGCACCGATTGCCGAAATCTGCGATGTGGCAGAACAATATGGCGCAATGACCTATCTGGACGAAGTCCATGCTGTCGGCATGTATGGCCCACGGGGCGGCGGCATCGCCGAACAGGAAGGTTTGATGGACCGTCTAACGGTAATCCAGGGAACTCTGGGCAAGGCCTATGGTGTCATGGGCGGCTACATCACGGCGTCATCCAACCTGATTGACTTTGTTCGTTCCTTTGCATCTGGTTTTATTTTTTCCACTGCGCTCCCTCCGGCACTGGCAGCCGGTGCTGCTGCTTCAATCCGACATCTCAAAAACAGCGAGATCGAAAGAATGGGCCAGCGCAGAAATGTCCGGATATTGCGCGAGCGGCTGGACGCGATCGGACTGCCGCACCTGCAAAACAACAGCCATATCGTGCCTGTCATGGTTGGCGATGCAAAGAAGTGCAAGTTCATTTCTGACTTGCTGCTCGACAATTACGGGATATATGTTCAGCCGATCAACTACCCCACCGTGCCCGAAGGCACTGAGCGCCTGCGCATTACACCCACACCACTCCACACAACCGAAGATATCGATGCGCTGGTCGATGCTCTCTCTGAGCTGTGGTCGCAATGTGCCCTGTCGCGGGCGGTCGCTTAGCGGCAGTCTGTATCGAGCGGCGCCATGCTGAAAAAGGAAGTGCTGTTTCTGACGCCGGACGCCGAAAGTGGCCCTGCCGAGATAACCGGTGACTGGCCGATAGCTCCGACCAACCCGGCGATCATGATACCCGGGATCAACGACGATGGCACCCAGTTTCCTCTTGAGAAAATCGAGGCCCATGTCCTCGGGATTCATCATCTGGCGCTGTCGGTTTTCGTTTTCTCTGGCGACGAATTGCTGATCCAGCGCCGTGCGCGGGACAAATACCATTGTGGTGGGCTGTGGGCCAATACATGCTGCACGCATCCGCACTGGGGCGAAAACATTGCTGTCGCTGCACAGCGCCGTCTGCAAGAAGAGCTGGGCTTCAGGTTACCCGTCAATGAGCGCCTGATTGTCGAATATTCCGCCGATGTAGGGGGCGGCCTCTGGGAGCGAGAAAGAGTCCACATGTTTCGCTCCGACGTGGCGAAAGAAGAACTCGTTGTCGCCATGAACCCTGATGAGGTGTGCGAGACCCGCTGGGTAACCGGCGAGGCTCTGCGTGCCGAGATCGCGCACAATCCGTCGGTTTATACCCCCTGGTTCAGAATCTATCTCAACCAGTACCCGGACCTGAATTTCTGACTGCCAGTGCGGCCGAAAAGTGATTAAAAGGGAATCTGTATCTTGGGTTTCCTGCGTTCGAACCGACTGGCCGTTTTGGACGGAATGCCGCCATTTGGTTTTGCCCAAATGGCGGGTCTTGATCTCCTGCTTAACGCGTATGTGTCGAGCTCAGTCATATGCCTGCCCTAAGCTTTCGACGGATTGATCGGCCCCGAGACTGTCAGACAATCAGTCGGCCTCTGGTTGTGCACTTTTGGTCAGATCTTCCGCAAGCATGAGAGCGTTGCCATCAAGATCATAGAAAGTGGCTGTCTTGACCATGCCCTCGACGACATCCGTTTCGCCATCAAATTTGACATTTGCCTTTTCGAGTTTGTGACGAGCGCTGTCGATATCAGCGATTCCAAAAACGGGAACGCAGTTGCCGGGTGCCGGTTTGGTTTGTTCGCCAAGGCCAATTGTCACCCCGACAGTATTGGTTTGAAGCTCCGACCAGCCTGCTTCATCGGCGTGATAAATTGCCTGAAATCCGAGCATGTCTTCGTACCACCTGGCGCTTGCGTGGCGATCTTCGACCGACAAAGCGATTGTGATTGAATCATCTGGAGAAATAAGGGACATGGTCTTTCCTCACGAACTAAAATATAGTAACTATACTTTATGTACATAAATTCGCTTGTCAACATCACTTCAAGAGCCTGGGCCCTACCAATCCTCTCAAACCTGCACGACGGCATCCCCGGAAGGCAGGCAACATTGTTGGCCGCAACGGGCGCTGGCAGGAATGCGTTCGCCCAGAGCATGGAGCACCTTGTAAGGATCGGTCTGCTGGAACGAAATCCTGGTCACGGTCATCCGCTTCGCCCTGAATTTCGACTGACACAGACTGGTGTTACGGCCGCCGCAATTGCAAACAGAGTTCACAAAATTTCCAGCGAAAAAGATCAGGACTTGCTCCGCCGCTCATGGACATTGCCCATTCTGACATCGCTTCATAAACCAAGCCATTTCAGCGAGATCAAACGCTCCTTGCAGACAATCACCGACCGCGCATTGTCGCAAACTCTGAAATCCTTAGAAGAACGAAACTGGGTTCATCGCGGCGTCGACGATGCAGCACGCCCACCAAGGTCGATCTATCAGGCCATAAACACTGGTGGAGCGATAAGCAAAATCATCGGTCCAGAAATCAGGTGCATCCCGTTGCAATCGTAGTTCGGCTTAGGTTCGATCTGCGTCACTTGCGAGACCATTGTTTCGCGGTCGGTCAGGTCACCGCCATTCGCTGGTGAAATTCCGGCACATCCCAAGCCCTGCTGGACATCACATCGTCGATGATTTCCACTGCAGCAAGCACGTCGTCGCTGTCGATATAGAGTGGTGTGAATCCGAAACGCATAATGTCCGGTGCACGAAAATCACCAATCAGGCCGCGAGCGATAACGGCCTGCATAGCAGCATAACCGTTGTCAAATTTGAATGAGACCTGCGATCCACGCCTTGCAGCGTCGCGAGGACTTGCAAGTTGCAACATCGGGCAGCGGGCTTCGACTTCGGCGATGAACAATTCGCTCAACTCGACAGACCGCGAACGAATGTCTGCCATGTCGACACTTTCCCAAATATCGAGAGATGCTTCCAGCGCGGCCATCTGAATGACCGGGGGCGTGCCCACACGAAAGCGCTCAATGCCCAGACCGGGGCGATAGTCGCGATCGAATGCGAACGGGGCCTCGTGGCCAAGCCAGCCTGACAGAGCTGGCCGCACTATGTTTGCGTGGTCGGGTCGGACATAGATGAACGCCGGAGCGCCCGGGCCACCGTTAAGGTATTTGTAGGTGCATCCAACAGCGAAATCGGCATTGCAACCGGCAAGATCAATCGGCAGAGCTCCGGCCGAATGGGCCAGATCCCAAACGACCAGTGCGCCGACAGAGTGAGCCTGTTCGGTCAAAGCTGCTATGTCGTGCATGCGACCCGTACGGTAGTCGACCTGCGTCAACATCAAGACCGCAACCTCTTCAGTAATCGCATCGACTATGGCATCCGGCTCTACCGTCTTCAGAACATATCCACGATCAAGGGAGCGGAGCAGGCCATCGGCCATGTAGAGGTCCGTGGGGAAATTTCCGGTGTCGGAAAGGACAACGTTACGGTCGTCCGTCAACTCAAGTGCAGCCGCCAGTGCCTGATAAACCTTGATCGACAGAGTGTCGCCCATAACGACGCTATGCTCTGGCGCTCCAATCATGGGCGCAATCCGGTTGCCAATCCTGGAGGGCTGCTGCATCCAGCCTGCACGGTTCCATCCGCGGATGACCATCTCGCCCCATTCGTCCCGCAGCATCGCCTCGATCCGCGCCGGGGCGGACTTCGGCAAGGGGCCAAGCGAATTGCCATCGAGATAGACGACGTTTCCGGGCAGTTGAAACAGCTGTTTGGTGTGCGTGAAATCGATCATGGTTTTTAGGCCGTTCCTAGTATCCGGCTGCGCATCCGTCCTTTCGTGGATCGCTTCCTCCCGTCAGCACACCGTTTTCCCAGTCAATCGCGATGGCTTGCGAACCGCCGATTGGACTGACAGCAGCCTCGATTTTGTGCCCTTTGGCCCGCAAGGCCGCCACCGTTTCAGCAGCAACAGAGCTTTCGATCTCGACTTCTCCGGTGAACGGGTCGACCATGAACCGAGGCGCATCCTGGGCTTGCTGTATGTCCAACCCATAGTCGATGTATCGGGTTAAAAACTGCAAATGCCCCATCGCCTGGTATTCGCCGCCCATAACGCCAAAGCTCAAAATTGTCTTTCCGTCGCGTTGGATCATACCTGGAATGATCGTGTGGAGCGGGCGCTTGTTGGGTGCGATGCAGTTGGGATGACCGTCTTGCAGGACAAATCCTTCACCACGATTGGTCAGTACGATGCCGTGCTTTGATGTGGTGATCCCACCACCCCAGCCGAAGAACAGAGTGTTGATGAAGGAGCAGGCATTGCGGTCCTTATCAACGACCGAGATATACACCGTGTCTTTGTGCTTCGGCAGAACAACGGCACCTTGAGGGTGGCGAGCAGCCTCCGGATCGATGTCATTGTACAATTGGGCAGCGTATTCATCACTGAGTATGTCTTCAACCGGAACGTCCGATTGCGTTGGGTCAGCAAGATAAACCCCGCGCGCAGCGTAGCCACGGCGGCAGGCCTCCAGTTCCAGGTGAATGCGCTCCGGGCTTAGCATGTCGTCAGTGACGGGAGCTTTCGCCATCATGTTCATCAGCAAAAGAGCAATCACGCCCTGCCCTTGAGGCGGGCATTCCCAGATCGTATTGCCGCGATAGTCGGTAGAAATTGGTGTTACGTAATTTCCCTTCGCGTTTGCAAAATCCTCACGTGTATGAAGCCCTCCTTTCGCCTGCAATGTATCCACCATTTCGGACGCGAGTTCGCCTTCATAAAACACCCCACGGCCTTCGCGACCGATCATTTCCAGGGCGTCGGCCAGGCCCGGCTGATGATGCAGTGTACCGATTGCCGGCACTTGCCCATTGGGCAAAAAAATGCGTGCCAGATTTTCGTTGCTGTTCAGATGATCGAGGTTCTTTTGAAAATCCGCATTGACCCGGGAAGAGATCGGGTAGCCGTTTCGGGCATAATCGACTGCGGGTTGCAGCAGCTCGGAAAGTGACATCTTGCCGTGGTCGGCGTTAAGCTGGCACCAGGCGTCCACTGCACCGGGAACGATGACCGAGTGCGGCGACGTTCGGGTCAGTTCATCAACACCAAGTTCCCGCAGCTTTTCGAGAGTGGCTGCTGCCGGCGCACGGCCCGACCCGTTGAAGGCGATCGGCATTCCTTTGCCGCCTGGTGCATAGAGCGCAAAGCAGTCACCACCAATGCCGGTTGAGCCCGGCTCGACGACGCATTGCACGGCGCATGCGGCGATAGCCCCGTCAAGGGCATTGCCGCCGGCCTTCAACACATCTATCGCGACCTGTGTGGCCAAAGCATGAGAAGTCGCAGCCATGCCCTGTGTGGCATGAACGGGCGAGCGTCCTGGAAGTTCGAGATTACGCATATTTTGTAGTCTTTCTATTCGTTTCCACGCGCCTGGACGCGCAACGGGCCAACGGCGTTGGCGTGGGCATCAAACCCTTCGTAAGTAGCAAATATTTTGGTTTTGGGTGCCATCTCCTGCAGGCCCAGGCGATTCAGTTCACCGATCGAACAAGCCTTGAGGAAATTCATAACACCCAATGGAGACCGGGTTTTTGCAGCTCCGGAGGTCGGCAGCACACAATTGGGGCCCATCATATAATTGGCGATTGAGCCGGGTGTGTCTTCTCCCAACAAGATCTCTGATGCATTTCGAACATGGGAAAGATGGTTGTGCGGAGTCTTCGATACGATCTGCAGGTGCTCAGGCGCATAATCGTTGATGAAGGCATAGGCCTGATCAGGCGTCTCGCACAGGACCACCCCGCCACTCCCACTGTTCAACACAGCGCTCGAATAGCTGACCCGCTCGTCGCTCATCTCGGCCCAATATTGCGGAATCAAGTCGCGCGCTTCGTCCGCAAGTTTCGCAGAAGTTGTCACCAAAAATACCGACGAGTCGTCGCCATGTTCTGATTCAATGATCGTGTCCAGGGCAGCGATTTTCGGGTTGGCGGAATCATCAGCAAAAACGATTGCTTCAGAAGGCCCAGCCGGCATGCCCGGGTCGATCCGATTGGCGAGCATAACCTTGGCCGCTGCGAGCCAGGGGCTCCCCGGCCCCTCGATTTTAACGCATTTGGGAATAGTCTCAGTGCCAAAGGCCGCAGCTGCAACGGCATGCGCACCACCTGCCTTGTAGACCTTGCGGACACCAGCAATGTCAGCTGCAACCAGCGTGGCCGGGTCAATCTTGCCATCCGGTCCAGGAGGCGTCAGGACAATCACTTCAGGGACACCGGCAACCTTGGCTGGAATGGTGCTCATCAACGTCACAGATGGAAACGAGCCCTTACCCCGGGGCGAATAGCAGGCCACAGAATCGATCGGCGTAAATCTCTCCCCGACATGTGCGCCGGGTCTGATTTCCATCGTCCAATGGAGTTCCGGCATCTGTCTCTCGTGGAAGCGACGAATATTGTCCGCAGAATAGCGCAGTACGTCGATGAACGCATCGTCGAGTGCTTCATAAGCAGAATCGAAATCTGCGTCACCCGCGGCAATTTCGTCCGCCGCAAATGTCGCGCCGTCAAAGCGCTCTGCGAATTCAACCAACGCCTCGTCGCCCTTGTCCTGCACTGCCTCTATGATGGGCGCGACCTTCTCGATGAATGGCGCAAGGTTATCCTCGGCTCGGCGAAGCAACGCCTCGCGTTCCGAAGCTGAAATCCTGGACAGATCGTGAAGGGCGACTTGTTTTGTCATTGAGGAACCGGGACGCTCAAACGCATGCCCATCCCTATCGCATTGCCTGCTGGCAAAATCCAGTGTGGCTATTGCTCGGCGTCGAGGGAGTATCCGGCACCGCGTACGGTGCGGATCAGGTCCTTGGCCCCGCCGGAATTCAAAACCTTACGCAAGCGGCCGACATGAACGTCAACGGTGCGCAAATCCACGTCAGCATCCCGGCCCCAGACGCGGTCCAACAGAGAATCGCGGCTCCACACCCGTTTCGGCCGTTCCAGAAAGACGGTCAGCAGCCGGTATTCGGTAGGTCCCAACTTGAGCGGTCGTCCTCCACGACTGGCTCTGTGCTGTTCCGTATCGATTTCGATATCCTCAAACCCCAGCGTTTGTCCTGCAGCCGACGGTCGACTGCTCCGCAGACGGGCTCGGATGCGAGCGATGAGCTCGCTAACGCCGTAGGGCTTAACAACATAGTCATCAGCCCCTGTCTCCAGGCCGCGCACGCGATCGGCTTCCTCTCCCCGTGCAGTCAGCATAATGACCGGAGCGTTGCTGGTTTCCGGGTTTGCCTTCAATCGGCGACAAACCTCTATGCCTGAGAGAGATGGCAGCATCCAGTCAAGGACAACTGCATCCGGAAGTTCTTCTCTGGCCACAAGCAGAGCTTCTTCACCATCCTCGGCAGACACGACCCGGAAACCTTCCTTCTCCAGATTGTAGCAGAGCATTTCCAGCTGGGCGGTCTCATCTTCAACCACGAGGATCGTCGCCTTCGTCGAGATGTTCATTCAGACACTATCCTGGTGTTCGATGAGCGTCGTGCTTGTTGTATCACCTTTGGGGCGTTCTTCGTCGGGAAGCTCGCCGGTAACAAGATAGGTGATCTGCTCGGCGACCGATGTCGTATGGTCGCCCATTCGCTCAACATTTTTTGCGATGAACAACAGGTGCATGCAGGGGGTAATGTTTCGCGGATCCTCCAGCATGTAGGTCAAAAGGGCACGGAAAAGGTTGTTGTGAACCTGGTCGACTTCTTCATCACGCAGACGGATATCGGCGGCGCTCGCCAAATCACGTGTCAGATAGGCATCGAGAACGTCTTTCACCATTTGACGCACCATCAGACACATACGACGTATGCTCTTTGCCGAAGAGCCGACTGGTTCCACCTGCGCAAGGACCTTCGTCCGTTTGGCGATGTTTTTGGCGTAATCTCCGATACGCTCCAGATCGGCCGCAACTTTCAACGCTGCGAGAACTGAGCGCAGGTCTCCGGCAGTTGGCTGACGCAGTGCGATAAGCCGAACAACAAGTGAGTCGATCTCTTGTTCAATTTCGTCAACCCGTTTGTCTGATGCAATAAGCCTCTCACCGCGCTCTAAATCGCGGGTCGTCAACACTTCCGCGGCTTCTTCAATCTGGGTTTCCACGAGGCCGCCCATCGTCACAACGAGGTCTTCAATCTGGCGCAGGTCCTTGTCGAAAGCACTGGAGATATGCTGATCGTTATTGGCTTCCATGCTCATGTCCTCACCCGATCTTGCCGGAGATGTAGCTTTCCGTGCGCGGGTCTTTGGGGTTGGTAAATATGTCGTCTGTGAAACCGGTTTCAACGATGTCGCCAAGATGGAAAAAGGCTGTTTCCTGGCTCACCCGAGCCGCTTGCTGCATGGAGTGGGTCACGATGACAATGGTAAAGCGTTGCCGGAGTTCGTCGATAAGTTCCTCCACAATTGCAGTTGCAATCGGATCCAAAGCGGAACAGGGCTCATCCATGAGAATCACGCTGGGAGACACAGCAATGGCGCGAGCGATACAAAGGCGCTGCTGCTGACCGCCCGATAGGCCGGTACCCGGTTCATCCAGACGATCCTTGACTTCTTCCCAGAGTCCTGCCCGCTTAAGGCTCTTCTCCACAATCCCGGCCATATCGTTTTTGTTTTTGGCCAGACCGTGAATACGCGGTCCATAGGCAACATTTTCGAATATTGATTTTGGAAACGGGTTTGGTTTCTGAAACACCATGCCCACATCGGCACGCAGATCGACGACATTGACGTCAGGCTGGTAGATGTCCTGACCATCAATCTCGATTTTTCCGGTTACGCGACAGACATCGATCGTATCATTCATACGATTGATGCAGCGCAAAAAGGTGGACTTACCACAACCCGAAGGGCCGATCAGAGCCGTCACCTGCTTTTCCTTGATGTCGAGATCAACGCCCTTTATGGCTTCATTGTCGCCATAAAAAACATGGACGTCGCGGCTGCGGATTTTCACCGTCTCTGTCTCGGTCTCTGTCTCGGTCTGAGTGGCGGTGGCGGTCATTGGTTGAACCATTGCATCCATGTTCTCTACTCTTACCAGCGGCGTTCAAATTTGTTGCGCAGCCACACGGCAAACGCATTCATACATATCAGGAAGGCCAGCAGAATCATGATGGCTGCGGCGGTTTTTTGCCGGAAAGCCGTCTCGGGGAAATCTGCCCACATATATATTTGCACCGGCAACACTGTAGCCGGCTCAGTCAGACCGCCAGGAATATCAACGATAAAGGCGACCATTCCGATCAACAGCAATGGAGCCGTCTCTCCCAAAGCCCCTGCCATGCCAATGATGGTTCCTGTCAGGATACCGGGCATGGCGAGCGGCAATACATGATGGAATGTCGCCTGAACTTTGGAGGCCCCAATTCCAAGCGCGGCCTCACGAATGGAAGGCGGAACCGATTTGATCGACGCGCGGCTGGCAATGATCACAGTAGGAAGTGTCATCAATGCCAGGACGGTGCCGCCTGTAATAGCAGCGGAGCGTGGAAAGAAGCCACCAATTGTAAACCACCCAAGATTCACTCCAGCCAAAAAGAAGCTCAGTCCCAACAGACCGAAGACGATCGATGGAACCGCAGCAAGGTTGTTGATATTGATCTCGATGATGTCGGTTATGCGGTTTTTGGGCGCAAATTCTTCCAGATAGATGGCAGCAGCAACCCCGATTGGAACAGAAAGAACAAGTGTAACAAGCAGCGTCAGAAACGAACCGACCACAGCGCCCCAGATGCCCGCCATTTCCGGTTCACGACTTGCACCGTGTGTGAAAAAGATGGAATTAAATCGGGTTTCGATCTTGCCTTGACCCTTGAGATCATCGATCCAGCCAATCTCGCTGTCGCTGATTTTGCGTTGCGATTCCGGACGAGTGATATCTCCCATCAGGTTCTTCAGATAAAGGTCGGCCGTATCGGACAGAGGAAGCCAGATGTCGGATTTTTTGCCAATCAATGAAGGGTCTGATGCGACTTCGCTTCTGAGTTCGATCGCCGCACCAGACGAAATTATCCGGCGAAGCTTGCGCGTTTCTCGTCGGCCGCTGACATTGGGTACCGCTTCGGTCAAACCAGCGCGGACGATTTTTCGAAAATCATATTCGATTGCATTGGTCTGCGTGAGATCATCGACCTCCAGATTGATTGGCAAGCTGACATAATTATAGGTCAGTGCAGGGATGGCATTGCCGACGATTGTCCATAGCAAAATGACCAGAAAGGCACCTGCACTCATAACCGCCGCTAGTCCCATATACTCGAAACGACGTTCCGCAGCATAACGCCTGGCAGTCCTTGCCCGGCGGGCTTCATCCACTTTTTTATCGGGAGTTGTCGCCACGTGGGAACCTGTTACTTGGGGGGCCGGTTCAGTCATATTGCTCCCGATACTTTTGTACGACGCGCAGAGCCACAAAATTGAGCGCAAGCGTAATGAAGAAGAGCGTCAGCCCAAGCGCGAAGGCGGCCAGTGTTTTGGCGCTGTCAAATTCCTGATCGCCCACCAACAGCGTTACAATCTGCACTGTTACAGTCGTCACGGCCTCCAACGGATTGATGGTCAAATTCGCCGCCAGTCCGGCCGCCATTACGACAATCATGGTTTCACCAATGGCCCGGCTGATCGCCAGCATCATGGCTGAAACGATTCCAGGCAGCGCAGCCGGCAATACCACTTTGCGGATTGTTTCGGATTTTGTTGCGCCCATGCCCGCAGATCCGTCGCGCAGAGACTGCGGCACGGCATTGATAACGTCGTCTGAAAGGGATGACACGAACGGTATGATCATGATTCCCATAACCAGCCCTGCAGCAAGCGCCGACTCGGAAGATACGGTCAGGCCAAAGCCCTCACCGAATCCGCGAATAGCCGGAGCCACCGTCAATGCTGCAAAAAACCCGTAAACCACAGTCGGCACACCCGCGAGTATTTCCAGGACAGGTTTGGCGACCTTCCGAAACCATGCAGGCGCGTAGTCCGAGAGGTAGATTGCTGACATCAGGCCTATCGGCGCTGCAACGCACATGGCGACGAGTGTTATGAGCAGCGTTCCGGCAAACAGTGGTATGGCGCCAAAAACAAGGGAATTGTCTGCTGACGAACCGGCTGATCCTGCGCCCTCAAACGCCGATTGCGGTGACCAGTGGAGTCCGAATAGAAAGTCGAAAAACGAAACCTTGCCAAAAAAACGCAAGGTCTCAAAGACCAGCGAAAGAACAATTCCAAAGGTTGTCAGGACGGCAACGCCTGCACAGGCAAACAACAAAACCTTGACAATGGTATCAAGGGATCGGCGGGCGCTCCGGCGCCCACCGAAGCGACTGGTCGTTTCCGATACAACGGTCATGGGCTCAGCCGCTCCCTGCCAGATGGCAATCTACATGGACAACGGGGTCAGAGACTGGGCACTTTCCGCGACTGACTTGCGGTCAGCTTCCGGCAGCGGAATCAATCCCTTGTCAGCCAGGTAGCCATCGTCACCCCACGTGTTTTCGTTGGTGAATTCGGCAACGAATTCCTCAACTCCGGGAATCACGCCCACATGTTCTTTTTTCACATAGAAGTACAAAGACCGTGAGATGGGGTAATCTCCTGCAGCAATCTTTTCGAACGTGGGCTCATTGCCGTTAATTGTTGCGCCGGCGATTTTGTCTGAGTTTTGATCCAGGAATGAAAAGCCGAATATCCCTACGGCATTCTTGTTTGCCTCCAGTTTCTGGACAATCAGATTGTCGTTTTCACCCGCTTCGATATAGACACCGTCTTCACGAACGGCATGAGCGACTTTGGCGAATGCTTTCTTGTCTTGCTTACGCATTGCGGCAAGCATTTCAATCTTCTTGGCGCCACCTTCCAACGCCAGTTCGGCGAAGGCGTCACGGGTACCCGATGTTGGGGGAGGCCCGAGCACTTCGATTTTGGTGTCTGGCAACGACGGGTCGACGTCTGACCATTTCATATTCGGGTTAGCGACGAGTTTGCCGTCTACGGGGATTTCCTTGGCAAGTGCGAGGAAAATCTGCTCCGGAGTCAGCGCCAGTTCAATGCCACCTTTGACCGAGCCCAGAACAATGCCGTCAAACCCGACTTTGACCTCGACCGGAGTAACGCCGTTTTCACGACAGGCTTTGAATTCACCTTCCTTTATTCGGCGCGAAGCATTTGCAATATCTGGTGTTTTCTCACCAATTCCGGCGCAAAAGAGCTTCATGCCGCCGCCCGAGCCAGTGGATTCAACGACCGGAGTACCAAACTTCGTGTTTTGTCCGAATTGCTCCGCCACAGCCGTGGAAAATGGAAAGACCGTGGACGAGCCAACGATCTGAATCTGGTCGCGCGCGTGGGCGACTCCGGAGACAAGTGTTGTGAGTGCGAACGCACCTGCGAGCGCGAGTGCTTTATGTGTTTTCAGCATACCAGTCATTGGGGAACCTTCCATCTTCGACTGAGATCTTGTTCGAAGCCGCTCACCGGCTTCGATGGGCCCGGTTTAGGGGGCCCGTGCGAAAGGTTTGTGACAGGCATATTACAGTTTTGTGACAAGTCGGGCGGGTTGTGGACAAACCGCTTTGAAGCTACTCCGCTTCGGGCAGCAAAACCGTGATCCGTGTGCCCTGACCGAGAACACTGCTGATTTTCAGACGACCTCTATGGCGGTTTACGATGTGCTTGACGATGGCCAACCCGAGCCCTGTCCCACCCATTTGTCGCGATCTGCCGGAATCAATGCGGTAGAACCGCTCTGTCAGGCGCGGCAGGTGCTCGGGATGAATGCCCTCCCCCTGATCCTGGACTGCTATGGACCAGACTCTGCCGCCAAATCCCGGTGCCTGTTCGACATTATCCAGGGTGACCGTAACGGCGCCTTCCGGGCTGGCGTATTTGAGAGCGTTCTCGATCAGGTTCTGAAATACCTGCACAAGCTGATCGGCGTCTCCAAAAACCGGGCACAACTCGGCGGTTGATTCGAATATCAACTCACGGTCTTTTCCCTCGCGCCGCTCTGCCAATGTGCTGATGACACCGTTGATTATTTGGCGAAGGTCGACCATTTCGGTGGGTTGAACTCGTTCCTGACCTTCGACGTTGGACAGAGACAGCAGGTCTCCGATCAAACGATCCATTCGGCTGGACTCGCGCTCCATGATTTCGAGAAAGCGGCTTCGCGCCTCCGGATCATCTTTCGCCGCTCCCTGCAGAGTCTCGATCAGACCGGTGAGGGTGGTCAGCGGAGAACGCAACTCATGGCTCACATTCGCCACAAAATCGCTGCGCATCTGGGCCGCTTCAAGCAAGGGTGAAACATCACGAAGGGTTATCGCAACTGCAGGATTGTTGCTCGCCAGATGAACTGCGGTGACGCTGTAAGTCGTTTGTTCCGGCGGCGCGAGCCGCATCTGAGTCCGCGCTCGCTCCTCGCCCGCCAGAACCCGATCGAGACATTCCAGAACCTGCGGATGTCGCAGCGCCCGAACAAAAGGCTGCCCCACAAGACTGTGCCCGAATGCATTTTCGGCGGGTCGATTCGCGTGAACGATAATGCGGTCCCTGTCGACCAGCAGCACCGGCTCATCGACAGCATCCAACACGAGCGGCAGATCGTTTGTACTCATGCCGGACGATGCGCCTTCACAAGCGCATCGCTCACCATGATATCCAGGTGTGCACCTCCCCCGTTCTTGAACACCGTAATATCGTTCTCATCCTTCCGTCCTGTGCGGCCGGCAACCAGATCGTTCAGGTCACCGTGCACGGCGTCCCGGTCGATGAGTCCTTCCGATATTGGAATTTTCAACTCGCCAATGTGGTCCAGCGTCGTCTCCAGACTGTCAACAAACCACCTGCCACGCCTGTGCAATTCATCATCAGCTTCGCGCATATCTGCTTTATAGGCGCCGACAAGATCAACATGGCATCCCGGGGCTACCAGCCCACCCTTCAATACCGGCTCGTTGGTCATCGTAGCACAGCAAATGACGTCCGCATCCGAAACAAAATCATCGAGATCGAGAGTCATTTCAACTGTCTGGGCAAGGTCGTTCAAACGCCGATTCAGCTGTTCCAGGCGGCCCTGCGACCGGTTCCAGAGGATGACCTTGCGGATCATGGGGCGTACAGAAAGATGCGCTCGGATCAAAGGTTCTGCCATCGCACCTGCCCCGATCATGAGCAGCGTCTCAACATCGTGACGGGCGAGAAGATCGCAGCCCAGCGCACTGTCGCCGGCTGTTTTCCAGGCCGTCACCTCCGTGCCATCAACAATCGCGGTGAGTTCACCAGTCTGATCATCAAACAGCATTATCTGGGCATGGATCGCCGGCAGCGGAGGCTGACGGTCGGGATTGTCCGGTACAACTGTGGCTGCCTTCACACCGGCTGCCAGGCCTCCGATAAAGGCGCTTCGCACCAGCATGGTGCGGCCATCGGCACCTACGAAAGTGTCACCAATACTGGGTCTGGGCGCCTTGTGACCTTCACGAAGGGCGTCAATCACCAGTGGCCAGTTCGCTGTATTGCGGACATCTTCGGCGGTGAGATTGACGACCATGGCCGCTTTTCCTAGTCGAAAACGATGGCTGGCCCATCGCTTTTCGCTTCACTCAATTTCCCCCACACTTCAGCAGCAATTGCAGAGTAAATTTCAGCATGGGCACCATCGGGTTCAGAGGCAACAATAGGAGTGCCTCCGTCTGAATTCTTGCGAATATCGATGTGCAAAGGAACTTCTCCCAGGAATGTTACACCCAGCTTTTCAGCTTCCGCCTTCGCGCCACCGTGACCAAAAATGTCCGTTTGCTCTCCGCATTTGGGGCAAATGAACGTGCTCATATTTTCAACGATTCCGAGAATTGGAACCGATACTTTTCTGAACATATTGAGTCCCTTGCGGGCATCAATCAACGACAAATCTTGCGGTGTTGAAACGATCACGGCACCTGCCAGCGGCACCTGCTGAGCCATCGTCAACTGCGCATCCCCTGTTCCCGGAGGCATGTCAACGACAAGCACATCAAGCGGGTCGTCCTCGTTGCCCCAGGCCACTTCGCGCATCATCTGCGTCAGCGCCGATATCACCATGGGTCCGCGCCAGATCATCGGGGTGTCTTCTTCGACCAGGAAACCGATCGACATGACCTTCAACCCGTAGCCGTTCATTGGCTGCAGAATACGGCCTTGTGTGGTCGGCTTGCCGGTCAATCCCAAAAGACGTGGCATCGATGGGCCGTAGATGTCGGCATCCAGCACTCCGACCTTCAGTCCAAGCTTCTGCAGACCCAGGGCGAGGTTGATGGATGTTGTGGATTTGCCGACGCCACCTTTGCCTGACGCGACAGCAATGATCTGCCGGACGCCCGGGATTCCAGGTTGCGTGGTGGCCTGTCCCGCGGGCTCAGACAAAGATCGCGGCGGTGCCGACTTTGGTGCAATGGGCGGCGGAGTTACCACACCTTCCCCGGCCTTTCGCTCAGCGGTCAGCGCAACCATGACCGAAGCCACTCCCTCGATCGCCATCACCGCTTTCTCGGCCTGTCCGCGCAGTGGTTCAAGAGTTTTCGCCAGCTGCGCGGGAACAGTGAGCGAGAACATGATCTTGGCTCCTCCGTCACCCTCGGTGATGAAGGGTTCCGAGACCATGCCCAGATCCACGATGTTGCTGTCGCCGTCCGGTGCCCTGACACCCGACAGCGCTTGCTGAACTTCAGATTTTGAAACGGCCATTTTTCGCCTTTGCTCAGCCGAGCAGCGAACCCAGTTGCATGGCGATACCCATATCGCCGTCAACTTTCAGTTTGCCCGACATGAATGCCATCTGGGCATTTTCTTCGCCGGCTGCAATACTTTCAAACATGTCTTTGTCGACAGTGACCGTACAGTCGGCATCTCCGTTGTCGTTGTTGACGACGGATGGATCAGATGAACCATCGATGGTGATCTGGCCATCGGCGCCAAAGTCAAATTTTACCACTTTTCCATCAATCGCACCGTTGTCGGCAACGCGCTTCGCCATATCGGCGGTCATTTCCTCAAGTGTCATGTCATCTGCTTTCTTTGAAGAGGTGGATATTGTTGTCCTTGCCCTTGCAGAAAACAAGCTGCATAGTCAACATACTACTCGGTATGTTGGTCGCACCCCCCGCGACCGGAAGGAGAACACCATGCGCGAAGCTGTCATCGTATCAACCGCCCGAACACCAATCGGCAAGGCCTATCGCGGCGCTTTCAACAATACTCCGTCGCAAACGCTGGCAGGTCATGCAGTTGAGCACGCCGTTGCACGTGCCGGAATCGACAAGGGCGAGGTTGACGACGTTGTGATGGGTGCTGCGATGCAGCAGGGCGTACAGGGTGGCAATATTGGTCGCCAGGCAGCGTTGCGGGCCGGTCTGCCGGTTTCTGTTGCAGGCATGTCGCTCGACCGCCAATGCGCGTCAGGCATGATGGCCATAGCGACAGCCGCCAAACAGGTCGTTCATGATCATATGCCCGTTTGTGTCGGTGGTGGTGTGGAATCGATTTCAATGGTCCAAACCGGTGAAATGCGTGTCGGTGTCGATAAGTCCCTGATCGCCATGCATCCCCATGTTTACATGTCTATGCTCGAGACCGCAGAAGTCGTTGCGGATCGCTATGGCATCTCGCGCGAATCCATGGACGAATATGGCTACCAGTCGCAGATGCGCACTGCCGCAGCCCAGGAAGCAGGCAAGTTTGACGACGAGATTGTGGCGCTGCCTTCAACCATGATGCTGGTCAACAAAGAAACCAAAGAAACATCCAATCAAGATGTCAAACTCGACAAGGACGAGGGCAACCGCCCGTCCACAACCCTCGAGGGCCTTCAGGGTCTTCAGCCCGTATTGGGCCCGGACAAGACCATAACTGCCGGCAATGCCTCGCAACTGTCCGATGGTGCTTCCGCTGCAGTGGTGATGGAAGCCAAGGATGCCGAGAAGCGCGGCATTAATCCGCTTGGGGCCTATCGAGGCGTCGCTGTCGCCGGCCTCGAGCCTGACGAAATGGGCATCGGCCCGATATATGCGGTGCCCAAGTTGCTTGAGAGATTCAACCTGAAAGTCGAAGACATTGATTTGTGGGAGCTAAACGAGGCTTTCGCAGTGCAGGTTTTGCACTGCCGCGACACCCTGGGCATTCCCGACGAAATTCTCAATGTGAACGGCGGAGCGATTTCGATCGGCCACCCTTACGGCATGAGCGGGGCCCGCATGGTTGGTCACGCATTAATCGAAGGCAAACGCCGCAACGCGAAGTATGTTGTCTGCACAATGTGCGTAGGTGGCGGCATGGGCGCAGCCGGACTGTTCGAGGTCTATTGATCACTGGCAAGGGATTTCGAAAATGAAAAACCTGCGCATGGCGGTCAAAAACCGGATCGCCAGGATAACCATCGACCGCCCCGAGGCGCGCAATGCCATGTCGCGGGAGATGTGGGTCGAATTGCCACGAATGCTTGAGCGCTGCTGGCACGATGCAGATATCGGTTGTGTGGTTTTGACGGGAACGGGCGAAGCGTTTTGTGCCGGTGGTGATGTCAAAGCCATGACTGAGCGGCTCGAGAAGGGCCACACTCAAAGCATCGACGCCGAAGCGGCGTTCATTCGCGGCATTATGGAATCATCTCGGCTGTTGCACGAAATGCCAAAACCGACGCTGGCAGTTGTAAACGGGGCGTGTGCCGGTGCAGGTTTTTCTCTTGCCTTGTCATGTGACCTGCGGCTGGCCGATCAGAATGCAAAATTCACGACTGCCTTTGCCCGCGTCGGCGGATCCGGTGATTTTGGCGGTTCCTGGTTTCTCTCAAAAATTATCGGCACATCAAAAGCGCGAGAGCTCTATTATCTGGCCCGCGTTTTCAACGGCGCAGAAGCAGCGGATATGGGCATCGTCAACAGCGCCGTTGCAGCCGAGACACTGGACGAAACAGCTGAAGACTGGGCAAGTCAGCTCGCAAATGGCCCATCGGTTGCGCTTAGCTACATGAAGCGCAACATGAACCTGGCAGAGCACGGCACACTGTCGCAAGCCCTGGATCAGGAAGCGATGCATATGGTTTTGTCGATGCGCACAGAGGATCACAAAGAGGCTGCACAAGCCTTTGTCGAAAAGAGAAAACCCGAGTTCAAAGGGCGTTAGCCCGTCAAAAAACGCGACCGCAGCAGCGGCGGGAGGAGAACGAAATGACGCAGTCTGTCGGACTGGAAATGCGCGACAACGTGGCGATCCTTTGGATTGACAATCCCCCTGTTAACGCGCTGTCGCATCATGTTCGCGCGGGGATTGTGACTGGGCTCGAAAAGGCCTCTGACGCCGGCGCGAAGGCGATCGTACTGGCGGGCAAGGGTGGAACCTTTATTGCGGGGGCTGACATCAAGGAGTTCGGCAAACCGTTGCAAGAGCCGGGCCTGCCAAGTGTCTGCGACACGATCGAAGCGACTGCTCTGCCGGTTGTGGCCGCGGTTGAAGGAAATACGCTGGGAGGCGGACTGGAGGTTGCTTTGTCGTGCCACTACCGGGTTGCCAATGCAAAGGCAAAGCTTGGGCTCCCGGAGGTCAATCTGGGCCTGCTTCCCGGAGCCGGCGGCACACAGCGCTTGCCGCGCCTGCTGCAGAACCCGGTCGAATCAATCACGATGGTGTCGTCTGGCCGGCCAGTCTCGGGTGCGAAAGCAGCAGAAATCGGTCTTGTGGACAAAACCGTCGACAGCGGAACCGTCGAAGCCGCTGTCGCATTGGCAAATGAGATTGCGGAACAGGATTTTGAGAACCGCCGTCTTTCCAGGGTAACGCTCGAAATGACCGATGCCATTGCCGCCGGTTTTGATGCAGCGATGCCGACCATCGCCAGGAAGGCCAAAGGAGCGATTGCTCCCATTAGAGCGACCGAGTGCGTGCGGGCGGCATATGAAATCCCATTCAACGAAGGCATGAAGAAAGAGCGCGCTACCTTTATGGAGCTGGTGGTCTCAGACCAGTCGAAGGCCCTGCGTCACATTTTCTTTGCCGAGCGGGCGTCAGCCAAACCGCCGAAAGATGTTAAGGGCGATCCGCGTGTTGTCAAAAAAGTCGGCATTATCGGCGCCGGCACCATGGGCGGAGGTATCGCCATGACCTACGCCGAAGCGGGTATTCCCGTAACCGTTTTGGAAATGACCGAAGACGCGCTGGACCGCGGTTTTGCAACGATGGAGAAAAACTGGGCCCGCGGCATTAAGAGCGGACGGATCACAAAAGAGGGCGTTGCTGAACGAATGGCCCGACTGGAGCGGACGACGTCGTACGATGATCTGGCCGACTGTGACCTGATCGTTGAGGCCGTATTTGAAACTATGGCCATCAAGAAAGAAGTATTCGGTAAGCTGGATGCAGTTGCCAAGAAGGGTGCCGTCCTGGCAACCAACACGTCTTATCTGGACATCAACGAAATCGCTGCCGAAACATCCCGTCCGGCCGATGTATTGGGTATGCACTATTTTTCACCCGCAAATATTATGCCTCTGCTCGAAATTGTCCGTGCTGATGAAACGGCCGACGATGCCCTGCTGACAGCGCTGGAAATGGCCAAGAAGACTCGCAAAACACCAGCTATTGCAAGGGTCGGGCACGGTTTTATCGGCAATCGGATGCTGACGCCTTATCTGCGCCAGGCAAATTTGCTCGTGCTGGAAGGTGCTTCTCCGGATCAGGTGGACAAAGCATTGACCGATTTTGGGTGGGCCATGGGGCCGTTTGCCGTCAGCGATCTGGCTGGCCTCGATATTGGTTACAAGTCGCGCCAGGACCAAAAACTCGACGAGCACGAAAGCCGCATTTATACAGCCGCCGACCGGCTTGTTGAGGCCGGGTTCCTGGGTCAGAAATCCGGCGCGGGATTCTACACATATGACCCTGAAACCCGCGCTCGCAGCGAAAACAGCGAAGCCACTCGCATTGTCAGCGAAGTGCGCAGCGAGCTCGGCATCAACACGCGTGAGATCTCCGACGAGGAAATCGTCGAACGCACGCAGTTTGCGTTGGCAAACGAAGGCGCGCATGTGTTGGGCGAAGGCGTAGCTGCTCGAGCCAGCGATATCGATGTGGTTTACAATTACGGCTACGGCTACCCGCGCTGGCGCGGCGGGCCGATGCATTATGCCGAGTCTGTGGGATTAAAAACCGTGGCCGCAAAGATATCTGAGTGGAGCGATGGTGCCGGTGGTGTTCATTGGACCCCATCCGACCTGTTGATGGAACTGGCCGAGAGCGGCCAGAGCCTTGCCGATTGGGACAAGGAGAACGCATCATGAGCCTGTTCGATCTGAAGGGCAAAACCGCCATTATTACAGGCTCATCCCGTGGCATCGGCAAAGCCATCGCCGAGGAGATGGCCGTGCATGGCGCCAAGGTGGTTATTTCATCGCGGAAAATGGCAGCTTGTGTCGAAGTCGCGGACGAACTCAACGCAAAGCATGGCGAAGGTACGGCATTAGCGGTTGCGGCCAATATCTCGTCCAAGGACGAACTGCAAAACCTGGTCGATGAAACCACCAGGCACTTTGGTGATGTTCATGTTCTCGTCTGCAATGCTGCTTCCAACCCTTATTATGGCCCCATGGCCGACATCGAAGACGAGCAGTTCACCAAGATCCTGCAAAATAACGTCGTTTCAAACAATTGGCTGATCGGCATGGTCTCGCCGCAAATGCTGGAGCGCAAAGACGGGGCAATCGTGATCGTGTCCTCCATCGGCGGACTCAAAGGGTCTCCAATCATTGGTGCCTATTGCATTTCCAAAGCTGCCGACTTCCAGTTAGCCCGCAACATGGCGGTCGAATACGGGTCACATAACGTGCGTGTTAACTGCATCGCGCCCGGATTAATCAAGACCGATTTCGCCAAGGCATTGTGGGAAAACCCCGACAATTTGAAGCGGGCGCTGATTACGACACCGATGGGCCGTATAGGCGAGCCGGAAGAGATCGCAGGTGCTGCCGTATTCCTGGCATCAAAGGCTGGCTCCTATATGAACGGTCAGCAGATCGTAATTGATGGCGGACAAACCATAACGTGAGACACCTAGCATGAGTGACCTGCAACAGTTCAGGGCCGAAACACGTCAATGGCTTGAGGAAAACTGCCCCGCCGACATGCGCGACGGCAAGCTTTCCGAGGACACATCGTGTTGGGGCGGCCGCAAATGGGAATTCACGTCCGAGGGACAAAGGCTCTGGCTTGAACGCATGGGGGCTCGCGGCTGGACCGTACCCACGTGGCCGAGCGAATATGGCGGGGGTGGCCTTTCAAAGGAAGAGGCCGCCGTTCTGAAACAGGAAATGAAAGCGATTGGTGCCCGCAAGCCGCACGACAATTTCGGCATTACAATGCTTGGACCAGCTTTGCTCAAATTTGGCAGTGAAGCTCAGAAGAAAGAACACTTGCCCAAGGTCGCCCGCGGCGAAATTCGATGGTGCCAGGGGTATTCTGAACCCAATGCCGGCTCCGACCTTGCCTCACTTCGAACCAAAGCTGAGGACGCGGGCGACCACTACGTCGTCACCGGGCAGAAGATCTGGACCTCCTACGCTGACAAAGCGGATTGGATTTTTTGCCTTGTGCGCACGGACAGCGAGGCGCCCAAACACAAAGGCATCTCATTTGTGCTCTTCGACATGGAAAGCGAGGGCGTCAGCACCAAGCCGATTAAGTTGATTTCCGGTTCGTCGCCCTTTTGCGAGACCTTTTTTGACGGCGTAAGCGTGCCCAAAGCGAACCTGGTTTATGAAGAAAACAAAGGCTGGGACGTTGCCAAGTACCTGTTGACCCACGAGCGCGAAATGATCGGCAGCCTGTTTGGAGGAATGTCGGAAGGGAGATCGTTGGGCGAGCTCGCAGTGAAGGCAATCGGCACCAACCCGCTTGGGCAACTGGACGACCCTTTGCTGCGCGCCAAACTGATCGAGACCGAAATAGACAGTCTGGCCTTCGGTGCGTTGCTGCAAAGCGTATCCGACCGCGCTAAAGGCGGCGAAAGCCTGGGCGCTGTCTCCTCAGTACTCAAATATTATGGCACTGAACTCAATAAGCGCCGCCACGAGTTGAAAATGGAAATCGGCGGTTCGGACGAAATGGAAATGACCGACAACAACAATGATGGCCAGGCTGCGCGCGACTGGCTGCGTACCAAGGGTAACTCCATTGAAGGAGGCACATCCGAAGTGCAGCTGCAGATTATCGCCAAGCACATCCTTCAGATGCCCAATGCCTAAGGGAGCATATGCGATGCCATTGGTACTGACCGAAGATCAGGAAATGCTGCGCGAATCGGCAGCCGGGTTTCTGAAAGACGAAGCGCCTGTGTCAGCGTTGCGCGAGCTGCGCGACAGTGGCTCGGAAGACGGGTTCTCGCGTGAGTTGTGGGCCAAGATGGCAGCAATGGGCTGGGCCGGAATACTTGTTCCGGAGGAGTATGGCGGGGCGGACTTTGGCATGGTCGGTGCGGGTGTTGTGGCTGAGGAGATGGGTAAGCAGCTGACGGCCACACCTTATTTATCGAGCGCGATCATGGCCGCGACGGCATTGAATGCTCTGGGCTCCCAGGCTCAGAAGGAACAACACCTGACGAAAATCGCTGCCGGCGAGGAACTTTTCGCCATCGCCCACGATGAACGTGGAAAACACTCAACGCTTGGCGTTGCCCTTAAGGCCGAGCGTATGGGTAACGGATTTCGACTGAACGGCGCCAAGACCTTTGTTGCTGACGGCCACGTTGCTGACCAAATCATTGTCTCGGCCCGCACCAGTGGCGAACCGGGCGAGGCAAACGGCATCACATTGTTCCTGGTCGATTCCGGTACCGACGGGTTGAAGATCGAGAAGACGGCAATGGTGGATAGCCGGAATGCCGCGAGAATTGACTTCAACAACGCTGAAGTAACCGCCGATGCCGTTCTTGGTGAGATTGATCTTGGAGCTGACGGGCTGGAGAAAATTCTGAACGCCGGGCGAGCCGGGCTGGCCGCAGAAATGGCCGGCAGCGCTGCCCAGGCCTTCGGGATGACTTTGAGCTACATCAATGAACGCAAGCAATTTGGCGTTGCTGTGGGTTCCTTCCAGACGCTGCAGCATCGCTCAGCACATCTCTACACCGAAATTGAAATCTGCAAAGCATTGACCCTGAAGGCCCTGCAGTCCCTGGATGAAGGCGCTGAAGACGCCGCGAAACTGGTCGCTCTTGCCAAGGCCAAGGCCACGAAGGTCTCCCTGCTTGCTGCACAGGAAGGCGTACAAATGCACGGCGGCATGGGCATGACCGATGAATTTGACATCGGGTTGTATCTGAAACGTGCCAAGGTTGCCGGCGAATTGCTCGGCGACTCGAGCTATCACGGAAACAGGCTCGCGGAGATGTTAGGATACTAAGTGCGTTCACGTCCTTTCCCCTCAATCTGACAATAGATCACATGGTCGTCAGAAGGGGTCGCTCTTTCACCTTTTTCGCACCACTAAGGGTCGTATTGTTTTACAAGACACAAAGGCGATAGCCGTGAGCAATGTTGGAACTGCCCCCATGAGCGAGACTCGGTCGCCCTCTGAAAATGCTCGTAAAGGAGCGAGCTTCAAGAAATGGCTGGCGCTCGCTGCTGTCGGCATCGTGCTGATAGCGGCCTATCGATTTCTGCCTATTCAGGAGTGGGTAACAACGTTCCAGGAATGGGTACGCGGTTTTGGCGCTGTGGGTTGGTTGATTTTCATCGTTGTATACGCCGTCACCGCCTTCGTTTTAGTGCCTGGGTCCTTTCTCACGCTGGCTGCCGGTGTGGCATACGGCCTTTGGGGTTTCCCGTTGGTAATCATTGGTGCAACGCTGGGATCGGCAATCTCATTTCTGGCTGCACGTTATGTGTTCCACGACCGGGTGCAGGAAAAAATCGCGCAATATCCCCGCTTCAATGCGGTGAATAAGGCTATTGGTGAAGGCGGATGGCAGGTTGTGGGTCTCTTGCGCCTTTCTCCGGCCCTGCCTTTTTCACTTCAAAACTGGTTTCTGGGTCTCACGCCGGTTGGTTTCTGGCCCAGTCAGATTGCGACCTTCTTCGGCATCATGCCCGGCACGCTGCTCTACATCTGGATCGGAAGCCTCGGCGGCCAGGCCGGCGGTGATGACATGAGCATCGCCAAATATGTGGTGGGCGGCATTGGAATCATCGCCACGCTGGCAGTAACATATCTGGTGACCAGACGGGCACAGGCGAAGCTGAAGGAATTTTCGGTTGAATGAGCAGACCCGGCTGCTTTCGGCCCGTCAGCTAGAAGAGCTGCAGCCAGTGACCACGCGCAAGACCGCAGGACTGCTGATGGGCCAGAACCAGAAAATATGATGCCACGCAGCTCAGTGCGGCAATCGCCAGCAGACCGAACGCGTTTCTTCCATATTGTTTCGTTTTCGCGGCATAGATCAGAAAGTTGGCCAACAAGGACCCAAAAACGACAGCGCACTGAAACGAAATTATCAGCGTGTCGATGGCAACGCTAAGTCCATTGCAGGGCTGACCTGTTGCCGACATTGTGATTGCAAGCATTGATAGCAGGCCACAGACCCAGAATAGTCAGGCGATGGGTCTTCCGGATCGAAAAAGCAGCAAACCTGCGGACATTGCCGGAGCAAACAACAGCACCGTCGTCACCGTTCGAAGCCTCGCTTCTGCAAGTCAGTGTCGTCCCGGTTGCAGCATGTCGGAAACGAGCGCAGCCTCCAGCGCGTCCACGGCCTCACTCAGACGCTGGTCGATAACTTCCAGATAGCGCGTCCAGTCCGAATATTCGCTGACCGGCTCGGCGCCATCGGAAATACCGCGTAATCCAATCAATGGGACGCTGGCCTTGTGGGCTGCTCGCATAACCGCCCACGTCTCCATATCGACCATGTCCGCCCCTATATCGGCGTAGGCCTCCCCGGAAACCACATTGGCGCCGGTACTGAGGCTGGCTGCAGGGAGCGCGGGGATCGTGTGATCGAGCGTCACGGTTGCCGGCAGATCGAGAAATGGCGTAACACCTTTCTCAAAACCGAATGCTGATGCGTCCATGTCGCGGTAAGAAACGCTCGACACCTGATAGACCCTCGCCTGCTCCAATGTCTGTGATCCAGCGCTACCGAGTGAAACCACAAGGTCGACCTTCCTCCCCGACAGCGCCATCGCCGTGTGCATAGCCGCCTCCACCGGACCGACCTGACAGATGAGAGGCTTGAACCGGGTCCGAAGGGCCGCGCGATATTCAGCCTCGGTGGCCATCACGTAAAGCACCTCGTGCCGGCCAACTTTTTTGATCTCAAAGTCCAATTTCAGCTTCCTCTGGGGAACCCGGTCGACGTCTGCGCCGTTACTGATAGTGTAATCTCAACGTAAACTGACCGGATCCGTTCATGACCCGTTTGATCGTCGCCTACCTTGCCACAATGATTGTGTTTTTTGCCATTGATTTCGTCTGGCTTACACGTGTTGCAACGACGTTTTACCGTGACCAGATTGGCCCGATTCTCCTCGACGAGTTTCGGGCTGGTGTGGCCGTTGTGTTCTATCTGGTCTATCTGATCGGTGTGATCATATTCGCGGTAAAGCCGGCTCTCGACAGCGGCAATCTGTGGCACGCCGCACTCTACGGCGCTCTTTTTGGTTTCTTCTGCTATGCGACATACGATTTTACGAATTTGGCAACGCTGAAGGGGTATACGATCACCGTAGCCCTGGTTGATCTGACCTGGGGAACAATCCTGACCGGCACCAGCGCCTTTGTCGGGGCCTGGATCACGCGCGCCATAACCAGCGGTTAGACCTCACTATCATGTGAGAAAGAATGATTTTCTATCCGAGCTGGCCCAATTATATAGGGTCAAGGATATGGCTGAAGCAGGGAGAAGCTCATGCAGCGTCGCAATTTCTTATTGGGTGGCGCCGCCGTTATGGTTGGCCTTACCGGAGCGAGTATGCACGGCATGCGGGTCGCTGAAGCCGCGAATGACCCGCTGGCCACAGCGACCGATTTCGGTGCCAAGCTTATGCCGGAAAAAATCGTGAAAATCGTAAAGACTGATGAGGAATGGCGTCAGATTCTTTCCGAAAATTCATACCTCGTATTGCGCAAGGAAGCGACGGAACCGCCATTTTCGAGCCCATTGGACCAGGAAAAACGAGTTGGAACGTTTCACTGCGGTGGATGCGATCTGCCACTCTATCGGTCGGAAACCAAGTTCGACAGCCGAACCGGTTGGCCGAGTTTCTATGAGGGCATCAAAGGGGCCTTGGGCACGAAAACCGACTTTGGGTTGTTTCTACCGCGTACGGAAGTGCATTGCATACGCTGTGAAGGACACCAGGGTCATATTTTCGAAGATGGTCCCGCTCCCACTGGAAACCGCCATTGCATCAACGGGCTCGCGCTCACTTTCAAACCTGACGGCCCCGTAAAATCAGGGTAATCCGCCCCTACTCCGCCGCGTCCACATCTTCGATGAGTTTTCCTGAATAGATCACCGGTCCGGTGGCAACGCCGGTTGGGGAACCGCCCTTCGGTTCCAGAGAGATGGCCAGTGTATCGCCTTTGTTGGTGGGCAGGTCCTTGAGGTCAATCTCGCCTTCGCCCACCAGCCCAACAGAAACGACGTTGTTTGTTCCCACGGGTATGTACCAGAGTTCCAGGCTTTTATCGTCCGGCCTCTTGACCCCTACCTGACGCACTGTCACGCCGCCGGTCAATCCGTTTACTTTGACGATTAAGGCTGGATTCTCGGCATCGGCCTGAACAACGGCGATATATTCTTTGCCTGCAAGCTGGCCCGGTAACACGTCGCTGGGAAGGAAACCAACCCGTTCATTTGCAATCAGCCCACCAAAACCGATGGCCGCCACAGTTGCTGCAATGGCACCGAGGCGCCAGCGTCCGCGGCTGCGCTTCAAGGCTGCCAGCTGGTTGTCATTTGCTGGTGTCGCGCTGCGGGTGTTCCCGTCGCTCGGCAAAACCGTTTCGATGGATACGACATTTGCACCCTGTTCAGGGAGACTGCTTTTTATGCGATCCCAAACATCTGGGGAAGGCGTGACTGGAGACACGATTGAACCCAGCGTGCCAAGCGTTCTTTCCCAATACGTGACGTCGGCCTGCAAATCTGCATCAACTGCAAGATCCGCCTCAAAGGCTGCCTTTTCACCCGACGGTAACGTGCCGATCACAAATTCGGCGGCGTCGAGCTGTTTTTCTTCACTGCTCATTCTTCATCATCCGTTTACGCCGCTTCAAGACAGGTTCGCAATGCAATCAACCCGCGACGCAGTCGCGTTTTGATGGTTCCAACTGGTGCATCAAACCTCTCGGCCAGTTCCTCACGCGAGTACCCCTCGTAATAGGCAAGGAGCACGTAGTTTCTATCGTCTTCCTTCATTTCGCCGAGGCAGAACCGCAGGGATTCCAGCTCGGTCACGTCCACAGACTCAGCATCCTGGGCGCCCAATCTGAACATCTCTTCCTCATCACCCGGCTCGTCCACGGTAGTTTCGGGGCGGGTCGCGCGAATGATGTCGATTGCACGATTGCGGGCGATCGTCGCCATCCAGGTAATGGGTCGCCCCTGTCCTGGATCGTAGCTCCCGGCCTTCTGCCAGATCTTGAGGAATACATCCTGGAGAACATCCTCTGACTTTTGTCTGTTCTTGAGAATACGCAGAATTATGCCAAATAGTTTCGCAGAACAGCGTTCGTACAGCGTTTGAAAGGCTGAGCGATCACCGCCTGCAGTCAGGGCCATCAGGCTCTCAAGCGTTTGATTTTCATCCGACATTCAGTGATTTACGCAAGGCGTCCCAGAATTACCCGTAAGAGCGCGCAGGTTAGCAACACAACGATGCTGCATACAACTGCCGCCCCAACAGAGTGTATGATTGGTTGTGGGTATGAGTTCAGACTCTGGTGAGCTGCAGTTGCTTTTGGTTCGGACAGGCTCGCCTGGAACTGTATCTCACAGAATGGCAAGGTTCGGGGGATCAGCTGAATTGAACGCGCCTCTATCACTGCTCCATTCTTCAAGTTAAGCCTCTCGCTTAACCGTTCCGGAGCACAGCACCCGCGTGATCAAACAAAACAATGCGCAAGGGATAACCCTCATGGTCCTCGCAATGGGAGCCTTTGCCATTGCCGACAGCCTGATAAAAACCGCAGCCGGGATCATTTCACCCGCGCAGGTCATGTTTCTATTGATGGCCGGCGGCCTGATCGCCTTTGCTCTCATCGCGAAAGTGCAAGGGCATAGCCTTATCGATTCCCGGGTCTTTGCTCCGGTTCTTCTGATGCGCTATCTGGCCGAAGTCGTCGGCATGGTCGGAATGGTTCTGGCGCTGGCATTGGTTCCACTTTCGACGGTTGGCGCCATTCTTCAGGCGAGCCCTCTGCTGGTTGCCATGGGCGCGGTTCTGTTTCTGGGGGAGAAAGTCAGCTGGCGACGCTGGACAGCCATCCTGATCGGATTCCTGGGAGTTCTGCTGATCATTCGCCCAGCCGGGAATCAATTTGATGCATCAGTGCTCTGGGCCGTCATGTCGATGGTGGGTCTGTCTGTCCGCGATCTGGTGACCCGAATGACGCCTCCCGATATGGCATCCACCAGCCTGGCTACATTCACAATGGCTGCCGCCCTTCCCTTCGCAATCGGCTGGGTCGTTTTCAGCGGTGATGGTTTTCTTCCAGAAAATGCAAACTGGGTGCTTGTTGTATGCATGGTTGGGCTCGGTTCGATGGGATATATGCTGCTAATCGCCTCAATCCGAATGGCCGAAGTCTCAATTGTCTCACCCTTTCGCTATACCAGGCTGATTTTCTTGCTGATTTTCGGCGTGGTTATCTTCGACGAACGTCCGGAAGTCGCTACCCTGTGCGGCGCATTGCTGATCGTGGTATCCGGCATCTACATGATGTGGCGTGAGCGTCAGATGCAATAAGCGAGCCTATTTGGACACCCGCCGCACGGCGACGGTTGCAGAAAGGACTTGCCACTTGCTCTCGCCAGTCGATCAATTGCCATCAGCGCCCAACTCCCGCTTTACTCCATCTTGAGCTGACTGGTAGACCGCCTCTTCAATTTTCAGATTCACCAGATAATCGGCAGCGCGGTTCTCCAGCACCGCACCGTCACAATAGTGGGCAACCACGTGACGCGTGAAATTGAATACACAGTCGCCACCAAACCCCTGGTCACTCCAATCAAAAGCGACTGGCTGCTTTGTGTTTTCTCCCTGAGCTCGAAAAGTCAGTGCCCCGTCGCCGTCAAGTTCCAGAACGCCATTCTCGCCCTCTATCACCATTTCACCCATGGTGCGCCGGCGGTTCTCGGCCACGTGGTCCGAGTTCCGGTTGCCGTCAATAATGCCTCGTACATTGCCCCCAAAGGACAATACGACGATGCCCGCATCCTCGCCGGCAATAACGGGGTTGTGGCGTCGCAGGTCGGCCCAGACGCTCTCCACCGGTCCGATTAGGTAACGCGCCACATCCACCAGATGCACAGCTGTCTCATGAACCAGGAAGCGCTCCATTTTCTGGAAGTAAGGTTGACGGGCGAGATAGGCCTGCGCTCCCTGCCCGTCACCCGGGCGCAGGCGCATGGTGATCTGGTAGAGTTCCCCCAATCCGCCGTTATCCAGAAACTTCCTGGCTTCTCGATACCAAGGCTGGAAGCGAAAGTTCTCATGCACAATAAGGTCCACACCGGCTTCTTCAGCGATCGAGACACAATGTCGAGCCGTCTTCAGATCGCCGCAGAATGGTTTTTGACAAACCATATTGACGCCTGCGGCCGCGCCGAGCTCAATCATCTTGGGATGGGTGTGCGAGGGCGTGATGATATCCAGAAGATCAGGTTTTGTGACTTCAAGCATTGTTTCCACGTCGGAATAGGCTTTGGCCCCGGCCGAGCTCGCCCGGGAGCGCGCGGAAACGATATCAAGGTCCGCGACGCCAACCACCTCGACCTCTGGGCAACGTGCCCAGGCATCAAAATGAAACTGACTGAAGTAGCCCGTTCCCGCGACCGCGACTCTGAGCTTGTCACTCACCGGTCAGGAAATCCGCCTGTCAGCCGGTTCGAGCGCATCCAGCGCGGCGCCGACGGCGTCAGATATTTCTACAACACCCGCATTGCCGCCGCGTTCGGTCGAAACCAGTGATCCGTCGGCATAAGCGTCGTCGACGGCTGCGACAATCATGCGTCCCGCCTTACCGGCAGCTGGGTTATTTTTCTCTCCGGCCAACCATTCAAACATCATCGCACCGGAAAGAAACATGGCGGTCGGATTTGCTTTGCCTGAGCCCGCAATATCCGGAGCAGAACCATGGCAAGGCTGGAATACTGCATGATCATCGCCAATGTCAGCGGAGGGAGCCATTCCAAGACCTCCGATCAATCCTGCAGCAAGGTCGGAAAGAATGTCGCCAAACATGTTTTCTGTGACCATGACATCATAGATCCACGGACGACGCACCATCTCAAGGGCAACTGCATCCACGTATCCGTAACGACGGGTTATGTCGGGATAGGCTGCTGCCGCTTCATCAAAAACATCTCGGAAGAACGCCATCGACTTGAAAACATTAGCCTTGTCCACGCAGGTCAGCTCGCCGGGGTGGCCTTTTTCCTTGCGCTGTTGTGCTAAGCGAAAGGCAAAATCACTGACCCGTGCCGTCCCTTTGCGGGTAATGACCTGCGTGTCAGTTGCCTGAAGCTCGTCGCGGGTGCCCTTGCCTACAGAGGCAAACAATCCTTCTGTGGATTCTCGCACCAGTACAAAATCGAGTTTGTCGCCGCGCGGGTCGGCGAGCGGTCCCTTGACGCCTTTGACAGAGCGAACTGGTCGCACGCCTGCATAGAGTTCCAGCTCGAACCGCAGGTCGATCTGGGGAATGATCTCCGTGCCATCGGGATAGCGAACAGAAGGGTCACCCATGGCCGCGAGAAGTATTGCATCAGCAGAACGACAGCCATCGATCGTCGTTTGCGGCAGGGCTTCGCCAAGCTTTGTATAGGCGCCGGCCCCGGCTTCCAGCCAACGCTCAATCAACGGTGCTTCTCCAACCTTTGCCAGAGCCTGTTGAAGAAGCTTTACACAGGGCTTGGTGATTTCCTCGCCAATGCCGTCTCCCGGCAAAATGGCGATCGACATTGGTTTGTTTTTCATACAGAGGATCCGGCGAGAGGCTTGATTTTCAACGCCTTTAATAAAGGCGCAATGTCGCATGTCCAGTGGCCAGGTGGAAAACCGCGTACGGGCATATCTATGACGGCCAATTCTTGTCCCAGCAGACAGCCGAGCACTGCCCGGTTCAGTGATGGACCACAAAAGGCAAGATTGGAGATATTGCGCAGGCGCCTGCCCGCAGCCTTGTCCAGATGAGGCCGGCCCATGGTGTGATCACACCAGGCCTTCTCAACCCATTCCAGGTGGCCGGGGTCTACATCTTCGAGAAACGTGCTGACCTGTCCGCCCTTGCCGACCTTTAAAACTCGATTGGAGACGATAGAAGTGATCCAGGCATCTCCGTGCTCATCGAACGCAAGACCGTCAGGATAGGTGCCGGCTTCGAACTGCGCTACCAATGTGCGGTCGCTCAAGCTACCGTCACTTGCGACTGTGAACGAAGTCAGCCGCCGGGAAAACGTCTCGTTCACAAACAGCCTTTTGCCGTCGGGGTGCATCATGCACTCGTTGGTGTAACCAAGATTATCCGCCACGATCCGGGCACCATCGTTGTCGATCAACACGATGAAACCATCCGCTACATCCGAGCGGTAGGCTGCGGCGCGCGGTGTCTTCCGGGTGGAAACAGTTATCCAGGTCCGACCGGCTTCGTCCCGGGTGACGAAGTTGCTCGGCGGCAGCGGATGGCCATCGACTTCAAGAAGAAATGGCGAGACGGTACCATTGGGCTCAAGATGGAAAACACCGCCGCGCTCTGCGCCAAGGTGTGCCAGCAGGAACCCACCACCGGGCAGAAGACAAATACCATTTGGCCTGAGCGGTTCATCAAGCCCGGCTGCACGTGCCACCGTTGACCAATTGGTCGCCAAATGTCGACGTACTGCTCCGTCTGGAAAGATCGCGCTGATCCCTCCGTCTCCAGTCCAATCGGGTGTGAATACCAGGCCACTGGTGTGGCCAACGGCACATTCGGGACGGGAGAGGCCGTGGCCGATGAACGAAACATCCTCCACCTTCGCACTATTCTGATACACAACTTACGCCCCGGCTTTGCTTTATTGAGCCGTATTTTCAGGGCATTGTGTGCATCCGATCAACCCCTGATTCCAGTAATCCTCCAACCATGCCGGTTAGACGCCTCAGCGAGAACATGGTCAATCAGATCGCCGCCGGTGAGGTCATCGAGCGGCCGGCCAGTGTTGTGCGGGAACTGCTGGACAACGCGGTAGACGCAGGCGCTACGCGTATCGAGATTGTAACAGCGGGCGGTGGGAAAAACCTCATCCGGATAACCGACAATGGCCAGGGCATGGATGCTGCTGACCTGGAGCTCGCAGTTGAACGGCACTGCACTTCGAAGCTGACAGATGATTTGCTGAACATTCAATCGCTGGGTTTTCGCGGAGAAGCGCTTCCCTCAATCGGGTCCATCTCAAGGTTGTGCATCCGCAGCCGCACAGCCGGATCTGCCAGCGGTTGGGAAATCCGCGTGGAGGGTGGAGTAGTGAGTCCTCTGAAGCCCGCGGCGTTAAATCAGGGTACGGTTGTGGAAGTCGCAGACCTTTTCTACGCCACGCCGGCACGGTTGAAGTTTCTCAAAACAGACCGCGCTGAAGCAAATGCGGTAACCGATGTGGTCAAGCGCACCATCCTCGCTCACCCCGAAATCCGGTTCTCGGTGTCCGGAAGTGATCGGCAGGCAGGTGAGTATCCCAGCGTATCAGGGGACACGGCCCTTCTGAGACGACTGGAGCAGGTTCTCGGTAAGGAGTTCTGCGACAACGCTTTGGCGATTGAAGCTGAGCGCGAAGGTGTGACGTTGGCGGGCTATGCTGCCCTGCCGACATACAATCGCGGCAATCAACTACAGCAGTTTGTCTACGTGAATGGTCGCCCCGTGCGAGACAGACAACTGACGGGTGCCATACGGGGCGCTTATGCTGACTTTCTGTCACGCTACCGTCACCCGGTGGTCGCCTTGTTCATTGGTATCAATCCAAAACTTGTGGATGTTAACGTACATCCCGCAAAGGCCGAAGTCCGGTTTCGAGATGCCGGACTTGTGCGCGGGCTAATTGTCGGAGCCTTGCGGCAGGCGATCTCGGGCGCGGGACATCGGGCTTCTACGGAGGGCGCCGGCAGCATGCTGGACGCATTCAGGCCAGGCCGTTCGGACGGCCCGCCCACGGCCTCGAGTTCCAACTTCAAATTTGATGCGACCGGGACGCACCACCCAACTGGCAACGCTGCCTACGACTGGACAACGTCTCCTAACCGCCCCGTCGAACAGGAAGCAGGCTCCGGTTTTGCCGAGAACGGGCAGGCCGCCTTCGCTGCCACCAGCGCACCAGCCGCCGACATTCGTGAGCCGCTTGAGGATGAACAAGTTGGCCAGGCACTGCCGCTTGGCGCTGCGCGGGCCCAATTGCACAAGAACTACATCGTTGCACAGACCGATGACGGTCTTGTCATTGTTGACCAGCACGCCGCTCATGAACGACTGGTCTACGAGCGCATGAAAGCCCAAATCGCGGCGGATGGCGTTGCCGGACAGATGCTGCTGATCCCCGACATTGTCGATATGCCGGAAGAAGACGCCAACCGTCTGCTCGATCACACAGACACGCTGAAGCAGTTTGGCCTCACGATCGAAGCTTTCGGTCCCGGAGCGGTTGCTGTCCGCGAGACGCCCGCCCTGTTGGGCGAGGTGGACAGCAAGGCTCTGCTGCGTGATCTGGTCGATGAAATATCCGAGTGGGGATCAGCATCGCTTGTTGGTGAAAAAATTGACCATGTGGCCGCCACCATGGCCTGCCATGGATCTGTACGATCTGGCCGCCGGCTCCTGCCCGCGGAAATGAACCACCTCCTGCGCGATATGGAGGCCACGCCAAATTCGGGTCAATGCAACCATGGCAGACCGACCTATATCGAACTCAAACTGGCAGATATTGAACGGCTCTTCGGTCGCCGCTAGAAAGACTTGAGCCACAGCGCCATCTTTGTGCTAAAATGTCCTCAAGGAGGAACGACATGCTGAACCGGATCAATGCGGGCAATTCAAGCCTCGCCAAGGTGAAGTATCTTGAATCGGATTTCCAGGTCCTTGTTCCGGGGACTCATGTGGTGTGTTCGGTTACGGGAAAGAATATCCCGCTTGATGAACTTCGCTACTGGAGTTGGAAACGCCAGGAAGCCTACACCGACGCCGCGGCCTCACTGGAAGCCGAACAGCGCGCAAGCGTTACTGCTGGATAAAGGTTCAGCGGGTAGCGCTTGATAGCCGATATTCACGCGCCAGACGCACAGTATCACGCAGCGTCATCTCTACCATTTTTGGATTTTCGAACACCAACTTCACTTTCAGCAGCCTCGAGGCTGCCAGCAATTCGTCCTGTCGCGCACCAGTGCCTTTGAGGCGGGCCGCATCTTTTTCTGTCGTTACAAGTGTCAAGCCTTCGCTCTTTGCGCTGCCCAACAGTTCGGCGCATTCATCGTCGGATAACGGGTGATGATCCGGAAAGCTCCGACGGACAACAGGCTCGGCGCCCACCGATTCAAGACTGGCATAAAACTTCTCCGGATCGGCAATACCCGCATAGGCGAGGACCTTAATGTCCTGCCATCTTTTGGGATTTGACACTGCGGTGCGTGCGGTCAGGATCGGTTTTGCCATTTTAGCGGCCATGCGTACAATTCTGGCTGAACCCTGTTCCTGACCGATCAGCAGGATCGCAGAGGCCGCTGACATCTGAGTGCGTAAATCGGCTCGCACCGGCCCCGCCGGCATGCAGAACCCATTGCCTACGCCGCGACGTGTATCGATGACGACCAGCGAATAATCCTTCCGAAGGCCTGGATTCTGGAACCCGTCATCCATAATGATCAGGTCAATGTCGGCCTCCTGCAAGAGCTTCGCTCCAACCACCCGGTCAGCGGATACGACAACCGGCGCGTGCCGACACAGCAAAAGGGCTTCGTCGCCCACATCGCGGGCGTTGTGCTTTTCAGGATCAACACGTGCGGCACCGTGTATGCTGCCGCCGTAGCCTCGGCTCAGAAAACCCGGATTCAGACCGGCCGATCGGGCAATCTGCGAAACTGCAATTGCTGTAGGCGTCTTGCCCGCGCCACCAACGATGAGGTTGCCGATGCAGAACACTGGCAGGTCGGGCACAAATTTGCTCTCAGCCTTCATCCTGCGAGCGGTAATCCGGCCGTAAACAGCACCGAACGGTGCCAGTGCCCATGCCAGAATGCCGGGATGATCAAACCAGAACGGAGGGGCTTCGCTCATGCGTTTCGACGACCGATCGGCTCGTCGCCGTCCAAATCATCCTCCTGTCCGGCTCGGCGCTCAAGGCCAACCTTGACCCGAAGCGGCATAACATAGGGCTCCAGAGCTTCCACGGAACGATTCAGCGCTCCTGTCATTCCTGCCACAGTATCACTTGCAGCCTTTTGCATGTCTGCCAGATCCTTGCCGTTGCGCAGCAGATGCAGGACGTGACTTGCCAGCATTCGCTCATCCTTGACCAGACGGACTCCCCCGGCCTCGAGCAGCGCCTGATAGGTATCGCGGAAGTTTTGCACGTACCGTCCAGACAGGATCGCAGCTCCTGTCATCACCGGCTCGATGGGATTTTGCCCACCTTCATGTTTCAGCGATTTTCCCATGAAAGCGATCTTTGAAAGCCGCAAATAGAGGCCCATTTCCCCAATTGTGTCCCCCAAAAAGACGTCGGTCTTGCCATTAATGGCATCACCCGTACTGCGGCTGACGACATTCATTCCCAGCTCTCCCAGAGCGCTGCGCACCTCATCGGCGCGGTCTGGATGACGGGGCACCAAAATCGTCAAGATGTCCGGGACATGAGCCTTCAGCAGCCGGTGAGTCTCAGCAACACTTTCCTCTTCCCCCCGGTGGGTCGATACCGCAATCCAAGTGGGCCGCCCGCCAATCATTGCGAGAATATTGTTGACCAACTGGGGGTCAGCATTGGGCACTCCCACATCGATCTTCAGGTTTCCAACCACCGTGACCCATGGAGAGCCCAATTCTCGAAAGCGTTCGCCGTCCACCTCGGATTGCGCAATGACCTGGGAAAACGAGCCAAAAATCGTTTGTGCCAGGGCCGGGCGTTTGGCCCAACGTTTGTTCGACCGGTCCGACATGCGTGCATTGACCAGAATTTGGGGAACATTGCGCGCCGCAAGTTCCTGGATTGTTGTCGGCCAAATCTCGGATTCTGCAAATATTGCCAGATCGGGCTGCCAGTGATCGAGGAACCGCGTTATGGCGCGCTTCATATCCAGGGGCACATATTGATGCATGACACGGCGCGGTAACCGCTCTTCTGCGACGTTAGCTGAGGTTACGGTACCTGTTGTCAGCACAATATTGATGCTGAAGCTGTCGATTCGCTCGATCAGCGGTAAAATGGCGAGTGATTCACCAACACTGGCTGCGTGAAGCCAGATCAGTGGACCTTCCGGGCGCTTCCAAGAGGCATAACCGTAACGTTCACCGCGCCGCTCAAGATCTTCCTTGCCTTTGCGCGCACGGGCCCGCAGCAGCGGACCCAGAAATGGATAAGCAACCGAACCGACAGTGCGGTAGAGCCGAAGAGCCGAGCGTGCCCAAAGATTGTTCAAATCCGGTACCGGTTTCGCATAAGAGGATGACCTATTGCGCGTTACAGCGGAAATCAGTCGTTTTCAGGGTCGAGAAGTTTGTGAAGATGGACGATGAAATACCGCATGTGAGCGTTGTCCACGGTTGATTGCGCTTTGGCTTTCCACGCGGTGCGTGCGCTGGCAAAATCAGGAAAAATCCCGACAACATCAAGGTCGTCCAGATCCCGAAAAGTCACACCTTTCAGACTTTCCAGTTCACCACCGAACACCAAATGAAGCAGCTGTTTGTTTGATTTGTTGTCGTTCATGACAATCAACTCCAATTTCTAAAGCGCCTTCAGCACCATTCAACCTTTGCGGTTATCCATGGCCTGTCGCGCGAGATCAAGCATTTCGTCATGTCGTTCTCTGAAGGACGCGACCAATGCGCCATGCCGCGTCGATCGGCAATTGTAGGCAAGGTCGTTTCCCTCAAGATCACTTAGTCGCGCATTTGCCTCATGAGCAATCAAATCGGCCGCGGCGAGATCCCAGTCATTGGCACTGGCCCGGGCCAGCGCGACGTCTACCCGACCCATTGCTACCAGCGCAATGCGATATGCCAACGATGGCACAAAGGGAGTCTTTTCAACCTCCTCAGGCAGACCATCACCGACAGCTCTGGTGAAAGCCCGTGGGCCGGTCATAACGACTTTCTGTTTCGGACTGGTATCGAATGCAATCGCAGCGCCGTTCAGTCGTGCACCGTCGCCATGAAATGCCGTGATGCTTTCGTTCAAGGCCGGACATTCCAGAATACCGGCCACAGGACGCCGGTCTTCCACCACTGCAATGCTTACGCACCATTGATCCATGCCACCAATAAATCCGCGCGTGCCGTCAATCGGATCTACCACAAAGACACGCCTGGCATTCAGCCGTTCATCGTTGTCATCGGTTTCCTCCGACAACCAGCCATACTCCGGGCGGGCCTGAAGCAGTTTTTCCTTGAGGAATGAATCGACCGCAAAGTCTGCCTCGCTGACCGGAGAATCACCCTCTTTTGTCCAGACTTCGGGATTCTTTCGGAAATACCGCATGGCGATGGCACCGGCCTCGCTGCCCAGATCTTTAAGCAGTTCCAGATCGGCTTCATCCTGATCATGATCCGGCAATTGTCATGCCCTCAATCGCGATGGTCGGTGCGTTGGTACCGAATGACTTGTCGAGGTCATTGGCGGGTTCCAATCGAGCAAACATATCGCGCAGGTTGCTGGCGATCGTTACCTCGCTCACTGCGTGGGTTATCTCGCCATGTTCGATCCAAAATCCGCTGGCCCCACGGGAGTAATCGCCTGTAATCATGTTTACGCCCTGACCGATTAGCTCTGTGACGTAAAAGCCGGTTGTCAGATCGGCAATCATGTCTTCCGGAGAACGGCTGCCGGGAAGCAACGTCGTGTTGCTGGTTCCCGGAGACGTGCCACTGCCGGCACGATTCGCACGACCGTTTGTTATCAGACCGAGTTCCCTCGCTGTTGCACTATCGAGAACCCAGGATTGCAAAACGCCGTCATCAATCAGTCTGATGTCATCGTTCCCAACGCCTTCCGCATCGAAGGGCCGCGAAGAAAGCCCCCTTGGCAGAAGCGGCTCGTCAACAATGGCAACACCCTGCGCAAAAATCTGCTTGCCCATATCGTCGCGCAAAAAGCTGGTCTTTCGTGCGATAGAAGAGCCGTTGATGGCGCTCGCGAGATGTGAAACCAACCCTCGAGCCACACGAGGGTCATAGACAATTGTCGCTGTCTGGGTATCAACGCGTTTCGGATTTACCCTCTTTGCAGCACGCTCTCCGGCGACTCGTCCGATTTCCTCGACGTTGCGCAAATCCCCACGATGACGTCGGCTGTCAAAATCGTAGTCCCTTTCCATCGCTGTGTCTTCGCCCGCAACAACAGAGACCGACGCTGAAAACCTGGTGGCTGCATAGGCGCCAACGAAACCGTGGCTGGTGGCCAACACCGAACCTCCGATCCCCTGCGAGAATCCAGCGCCAGATGATTTGCTGACACCTTTGACGGACAGGGCGGCTGCCTCGCATGCCATGGCATTGTCTCGCATCTCGTCAAATGAGACATGATTGGAGTCGAATAAGTCGAGATCGAGAATCTCTGCTGACAGCAGTTCGGAGTCAGCCAGACCGCCATGCGGATCCTCGGGTGAGACCCTGGCCATGGCGACAACCCGCTCGGCGAGCGTATCCGCGGCACCGGTTAGGTTTGCCGATACGGATGCCGAGCGATCGCCAACAAATGCCCGCAAGACAAAAGCATTGTTTTCAGAGCTCTCGGTCTCCTCAATCTTACCGTCACGAACATCAACGCCGCTCGAGCGACTGGCTGCAACAACCGAGTCGGCCGCATCGGCACCAGCTTTTTTCGCCGCCTCCACGAGTGAAACGGCCCGGTCCTGTAACGGCGCGAGGTCAAAATCCATGCTGGTCCTGTCGAGGGTTTCGGCTTTCACCTACACTATCCGTAAAACTGTTGCCCTTCACGGCAATCAGCTTTCAATAGGCGGTCGCTGCCGCTGCTTCAAGAGCGATGGCGCCGACGTCCTCCGGATTGTATCTGTCCAATGGCTTTCCTGAGTGCTGCCGCCATTGCAAGAGCAAGATCCTCAGGGGCCTGTTCAGCGATTATGATCGAGCGCTTCGAATCAGGCAGCCTGGGAAATCCGTCCTTCTTCGTCAGTTGTCGCATCGAGGGTGTGACGGCACTCGTTGGCAACACGCTTACGGCGAGGCCAGCGGCCACGGCCGTTTTCAGGCTTGCGAAACTTGGGCTGGAATAGACAACCTTCCACTTCCTGCCCACACGACTGAGAGCGCCCTGAGGCAGATCAGACCACCAACAATTTCGGTCGAGAACGGCCAGCGGCACCGGGGCGTCGCTATCCAAATCGAGAGTTTTGCTGAGGACCCAGGAATTTCCCTCGCTGGAAACGATATCGCCAGTTGTCGGGTCCGGTCCAGACCACACTGCGACATCCAGCTCGTTGCGACGAACCAATTCCGGAAAACCGGAAGAACATCCCGATTGAGTGATAATTTCCACGCCGGAATGGCTCTTCGCAAACTCGACCAGTGTGTGTTCCAGCACTGTATCGGAGTAGTCATCGGGGAGACCAACCCTGATGCGGCCGCTCAGCCGCGTTTCAAACAGGGTACCAATCTCCTGGAGCTCGGTTATCACGCGGTGGGCCGCCGGTAACAGCTTCTGCCCCTCTGAGGTGAGAACCATACCTCGAGCCTGTCTTTCGAACAGTGTGACACAAAGAGCGTCTTCAAGTCGGCGAATCTGAACGCTCACTGCCGATTGGGTGCGACCCAGCGCTTCCCCTGCCCGCGTGACGTTTTCGTTTTCGGCCACCGAAAGAAAGGTTCGCAGCAGGTCACTCTGAGGAATCAAGCGTTCGTAATTTTTCATGGCTGAGATCATAACAATTCGTTTTTGTCATAACAATGTTTGAACTACCACTGCGCTGTCACAATCCAGGAGCACCGCACATGTCAGCCGAATTGATTCTGTTCCTGATCGCTGTTGGATTCATAGGCGGAGCCTGGAACGCGGTGGCCGGAGGCGCCACGCTGTTTACATTTCCGGCACTCATGGCAGCGGGGCTCCCGCCTGTGGTGGCCAACGCGACAAACTATCTTGCAATGCTGCCGTCAAACGCGGCGGCCCTGCCGGCTTACAGGCAGGAGCTTGCGGAAATAGGCCCGGCAATCTTTCCACTGGTGATCGTTTCAGGGCTCGGAGCCATAACGGGCTCAGTCCTTCTTCTGGTCTCTGACCCCGTCCTGTTCGAATTCCTGATCCCGTTTTTGATCCTCATCGCAACTGGACTGTTCGCCTTTGGAGAACGCCTCCGACGCGCACTGGTACGGCAGTCTGGATGGAAATCGAGCCGTCATCTGGTCTACGGAAACCTGTTCGTGTTCTCGATTTATGGAGGGTACTTTGGCGCAGGTCTCGGTATCATCCTGCTGGCTGTCGTTCAGATACTGGGATTTACTTCGTTCCATGTGGCCAACAGCCTGAAGAACCTCCTGGCTACCAGCTTCACGATCCTGAGTATTCTGGTGTTTGGCATCGGTGGCATCATTGCATGGCCTGAGGCTGCCACTATGATGGCGGGCAGTACCGTCGGCGGTTATCTCGGTGCCCGACTGGCACGGCGGGTTAACGAGTCCTATCTAAAGTCCGGCGTCATCGGTTTCGGCCTCATTCTGTCTCTGGTTTACTTTGTCAGAATTTTTGGGACTGGTTGACGGGCCGATCCCGGGCTATTGGCCGATCTCGGTCGTCCGCCGTTGCAGCCCCTTGCGATTGTCGATGTTTCGTCCAAAAGATGGGGCAACACCAGCACTCGAACACGAAAGCACTGATGGCCACTGAAACCAACATGTTCCTCGATGCTGCCATCCTGCTCGGTGGCGCGGTCATTGCCGCTCCCCTGTTCAAGAAGATTGGTCTGGGCACGGTGCTGGGTTACCTGGCCGCGGGAATTGTGATCGGACCGCTGCTGCGCGTCATTTCTGACGGCGAAGAGGTGCTGCACTTTGCCGAGATAGGTGTGGTGTTTCTCCTCTTTATCATCGGACTGGAGCTCAAGCCCAGCCGGCTCTGGGACATGCGTCGCGAAATTTTCGGGCTTGGTGCAGCCCAGGTCTTTTTAAGCGGGTTGATCATCGCCTTTGCCGCATGGGCTGTATATTTCGAACCCGGGGCTGCCCTGGTTGTGGGATTCGGTCTGGCCCTTTCATCAACGGCCTTTGCGTTGCAATTGCTCGAAGAGAGCGGTGACGACCGCCTGCCTTATGGGAAGCGAGCTTTCAGTATCCTGTTGTTTCAGGATCTTGCGATCGCCCCGTTGCTGGTAGCGGTTCCCCTGATCGCAGCCGGTAGCATGGAGCTGACAAGCGACAGTCTCATCGGCGCAGGCACAGCACTGGGTTGCCTCGTCGCTCTCGTTCTGATCGGCCGCTACGCACTGACGCCGCTGTTTGGACTGATCGCCAATACCGGAGCCCGCGAGGCCATGATCGCCGCCGCTCTGTTTGTCGTGCTGGGATCCGCACTGTTGATGCAGTTCGCAGGGCTTTCGATGGCAATGGGGGCCTTCATAGCCGGCGTCATGCTGGCAGAGTCAAGCTATCGGCATGAGCTTGAAGCCGATATCGAACCTTTCCGCGGTATCCTGCTCGGCCTCTTCTTTGTCGCCGTGGGACTGGCCGTAAACCTGCAGGTGGTGTGGGACAACATGCTGCTGATCCTGGCGGTGGTGCCCCTGGCGCTGGCGACCAAGGCGGCTGTCATCTACGGGCTTTGCCGGTTCTTCGGATCGAACCACAATGACGCAGTACGGGTTGGATTTGTCCTGCCGCAACACGGGGAGTTTGGCTTTGTCCTGTTCTCGGCTGCTCTAGCCGCAGGCATTCTGACGCAGCAGGAATCCTCGTTTCTGATTGCTGCAGTAACCCTGTCGATGGCGTTAACACCCTTGTCCGTCAAGCTCGGATCACTGCTGTTAAAGTCCGCCGACCGCGAAGAAATGGATGAAGATTTCCACGGCGCCGGCGCCCAGATTCTGATGGTCGGCTTTTCGCGTATGGGACAGATTGCCGCGCAGACGCTGCTTGCCGGAGGCTGCGATATCACCGTGCTGGACAATTCCGCCGAGCGTATCCGGCAGGCCGAGCGGTTCGGGTTTCGCATTTATTTCGGCGACGGAACGCGAAAAGATGTACTGCGCGCAGCAGGTATTGAAGCTGCCGAAATCGTCACGATCTGCACGCAGGAGCAAACGACCACAGATCGCATACAGGAGTTGATCTCCCGCGAGTACCCCGACAAGAAACTCTATGTACGCTCCTATGATCGCGGTCACGCTCTGGAGTTGCTGGAGAAAGGCGTCACCTACCAGATACGTGAGACTTTCGAATCCGCCCTGGTTCTGGGTCGTAATCTTTTGGAAGGGCTTGGCCATTCCCGCGAAGATGCGCAGTTGATCGTCGACGATGTCCGTCAGCGCGATCTGGAGCGGCTTGAAATACAGATGAAAGACGGCATCTATGCCGGGCGCGAAAAGCTGCATTCAAAGCCTGTACCGGAACCGCTCATTCAGCCCAGGCGCGCCGCCAGGCCGGTCGGTGATGAAACCAAGGAGGCGCTTCGGGAAGCCTCTGGACAAAGCAGCGAGGCAGCACAATAGTGCTCCAGGAACCATCAGAAAGCCTTTTCCATGAGCGATCTCACTCCATTTCATCTCGCCTTTCCTGTCCACGATCTTGAGGCGGCCAGGGAATTCTACACCCAGGCTCTTGGCGCCGGCACCGGTCGCGAAAGCGATCATTGGATTGACTTTGACCTGCACGGACACCAGATCGTTGCCCACTACAAAGAAGGCATGGAGACGGGAATCGAAACAAGCGCGCCGGTAGACGGCGATGCCGTGCCGGTCCCGCATTTTGGTGTCGTTTTGCGCATGGATGACTGGAAGGCCATGAGTGAGCGTCTGATCGCGCGTGACGATACACGTTGGATCATCAAACCGCGCATCAGGTTTGAAGGTCAGCCCGGCGAGCAGGCCACCTTTTTTCTGCTAGACCCCTCCGGCAATGCGCTCGAATTTAAGGCCTTTGCCGATATGAACGCCCTGTTCGCCACCTGATGGCTCCACCGAAGGGCGGCCCTACCGTCACCAGCACGGCGACCTTCACCACCGGGAGCACAATGCGCCACGTGGTTGTGATGACGTCGACAGCCTCAATTGGCCTGGTCGCCATCTTCGTCGTCGATGCCATCAATCTTCTCTATATTTCGCTGCTGGGTCAGCAAGAACTTGCCGCGGCAATTGGATATGCGGCAACGATCATGTTCTTTTCGATCTCCATTTGCATCGGCATCAGCATTGCCGCCGCTGCTCTGGTAGCGCGCGCGCTTGGTGCAGATGATGCCAAGAAGGCCGGCGAACTGACCACAGCGTCCCTGTTGTTGATGGCGCTGGCCACCATTGCCTTCGCCGTTGCTCTGTTTCCTTCGCTGCGCTGGTGCCTCAATCTGCTCGGTGCCAGAGGGGAAACGCTGGAGCTGGCTCTGGGATTCATGCAGATCGTTGTTCCATCCATTCCGCTTCTGGGAATTGGCATGTGCCTTGGCGCTCTGTTGCGCGCAAAAGGCGACCCACAACGCGCCATGTGGGTGACGCTGAGTGGCGGAATGGCTGCGCTGGTGCTGGACCCGATCTTCATTTTTGGATTGGACATGGGCATCTACGGCGCTGCCACCGCCACATTTCTTGTCCGCGTGATCCTGGTATGCGTCGGCTTATGGGGCGTGCAAAAGGTTCACCGCATGCTGGGTCCGCTGAATCTGGTGACTCTTATGGCCGCCCTGCGCCCGTTTATGGGCATCGCGCTTCCTGCTGTCGCGACTCAGCTCGCAACTCCCGTGGGCAATGCATATGTGACAAGCGCTGTTGCCGGCTTTGGTGATGACGCGGTCGCCGGTTGGGCAATCATTGGCCGCATTTTGCCCGTGGCATTCGGTGTCATTTTCGCCTTGTCCGGGGCTGTGGGGCCAATCGTCAGCCAAAACTACGGCGCCAAGTTGTTCCCGCGTATTACCCAGACTTTGCGCGACGCTCTGCTGTTTACCCTGATCTACTGCCTCTCTGTCTGGGCATTGCTGGCGATCGGCAGCTCGCTGCTGGTCGCCCTGTTTGGCGCAACCGGTGATGCCGCCAGCCTGGTGCGGCTGTTCTGCCTGTTCGTGGCCGGCAGCTTCCTGTTCAACGGAGCGCTGTTTGTCGCCAACTCCGCCTTCAACAATCTTGGTTTTCCACTCTATGCAACTCTGTTCAACTGGGGCCGTGCGACATTAGGGGTCGTGCCGTTCGTATATGTTGGACAAAACTACGGAGCAGAAGGCGTAGTCGCAGGTTGGGGCCTTGGTGCCGTGGTCTTCGGTGTGCTGTCGGTCATCGTGTGCTTTCGCGTTGTGAAGACCTTGCCAGAACGTGCCGAGCGTGAAGACGCCGACGATCATCATCATCCTCCGCCAACATCTCAATCGCCGTTTACGTCCGGCAAGGGCGCGGGAATAGGCGTCGGGCAATCCCGACACTGACAATTGCAGGTGACGATACACGGCTTAGATGTCTGCAAAGATTTCCAGAAGATTGCCGTCCGGATCACGAAAAAACAGAGTCCGATGCCCAAATTCACGGTTTGTCGGAGGTGAGACCAGTTCGACGCCTCTTTGCTCGAGTTCCCTGGCACAAGCGTCAACCGACTCTAGAGAAACCTTGAACGCCAATTGAAGCGCTGCTGTGCCGAACGGCACCGGCGCATCCGATGCCGTCAGCCCGGGTCTCGACAAAGCCAGCGTGTTTCCACCGATCTGGTATTCGATCCAGTTTTCTGACAGCTCTCTAAAGACAGGGAATTTGAGAATGTCTTCATAGAAACGCTTCATCGCCTTCAGGTCGCGGACAATGATGACGGTGTAATCGATCGCCCCGATGGATTGAAACGGGGAGGCAGAGTTTTCGTTCTCTGAGTTCATGGCGGTTGCTTCCGTCCTCTGGTCGGCCGCTCGGCGCTAGGTCCGCTGCAACGCGTTCAGGGTGCCAATCGCCGCAGCGACACGCTCCTGATCTGCGGTCTTTAGGGGCAGAATCGGGCGTGGCGGTGACGCATCTGTAAGCGACAAAATATTTGCGGCGGCGTACATGACTCTGAGACCGCCAAACTCTCTCAACAGCTCCCAAAGCGGATAAAAATGTCTCTCAATGCGCTGCACCTCTTCAACATTTCTTGCTTGCGCGGCGCGCGTCAGCTGTAGCGCTGAAGCCGGAAACAGACCACCCACAACACTGTACCAGGCGTCTGCTCCGGCAAGCAGAGCCTTGGGACAGCCCCAGTCACCGCTATAGCCAACGGCAAAACTTTCCGGCGTGTTCGTTCGCAGCTGCTCCAGCTCGATTGAAAAGGCGTCATTTTGAGGCAGCGGCATTTTGACCGCTGCGATGTTTGAAACCGCTGCCAGCCGCTCAATGAGGGTGACGGTGAACTGAAAATGTGTGGTGCCCGGATTGTTGTAAATGCAGAGTGGAAGGTCCGTCGCGCCGGCCACGCAAAGGTAGTGTTGATACGCTTCGTCTTCCGTCAACGGTGTGTATGACACCGGCGCCAGCAGCAATCCATCTGCGCCTGCATCCCGAGCATCGCAGGCCAGTTGTTGCGCAGCGTCCGTGCGAAGCGCGCCGATCCCGACGATCAGGGGAATCCGCCCGTCAAGAACATCAACGGTCGCCTGAATTGCGCGGCGCTTTTCCGATCGGGTCAGATAGGCATAGGTGCCTGTGCTGCCGAGCAGTCCGATTGAGTCGACGCCGGCATCCGCCAATCGCTCAATCAGGCGCTCCAGACCAATGGTATCAACTTTGCCATGGCTATCAGCAGGCGTGATGGGAAAGGCGGAGAGCCCATGAAAAAGCGTCATCTGTATGCGTGTCTGATTGACCGGATTGAACGGCATTTCCTCATGAAATAACGGCGGTTGCAAGTGGGCAAATGGCGCATCCGGATATCGGAGTCAGCCATTCTCACTCTGCGGCAAGTTGCTCGCCGCCTCTCACATGGGCCTCTAACGCGTTTTCGATTGCGCACCGTGCCAGGTCGTAGGTGGGGTCGGTGTCTTCAAGGATTCGCCGGGCCTTGAGAAAGTCCATGACACCGATACCGCTGACGGGCGGAACAATCATGGCGTGAGGCGGCTGCATTCTGCACTTCAACTGGGTCGTTGCCTGCATCATCAATTGGCTGGAACCAAAAAGACTCTCCAGACGCGATGGTGTTGGCCTGGATTTTCGCAAAGGGCCTCCCACCACATCAACAGCGACAACAATATCGCAATGGTCAAACAGCAACTCGTAGGGCAGCGCATTTTGCAAGCCGCCATCCACATAGGCCACATCATCGCGCATCACTGGTTTGAAAATGGCAGGCAGAGCCGCAGATGCCGCAACGGCCTGCACCAGATCACCCTCAGAAAACACTGCAGTTTTCTGACCGTAGAAGTCGGTGCTCACGACCTGAAACGGGATTGCCAGTTCTTCAAACGTAGCGGGAACCTGTTCGGGCAAAAATGCCCGCAATGCGCGTTCTGGATCAATGTTGCCCAACACGGTGCGGGATCCGCCGAAAATATCGCTGACACTGCCCGGTCGCATGCGCCAGAACCTGGCAATGACTTCCTTGCTGTTGGTAAATGTCGACAGCACGTAGTCGCGAATTTCGGCACCGTTCATGGGACCGGCATAGCCCGCTCCCATAACGGCCCCGATTGAGGTACCGCTCATGACGCAGGGTTTCAGCCCCATATCGTCCAGGGCCTCAAGCACATGGATATGAGCGAATCCGCGAGCGCCGCCACCACCCAGCGCCAAACCTATTGTTGGATCAGCCATCTCTACTCGGCCTTTTGTCCCACGGTCACGATCGTCGGCTTGTTCGCAAACAGACGCTTGGAAACCCGTCTGACATCATCCAGGGTGACCGCTTCGAGATAGTCCTTACGTTTAGTAATGTAGTCGAGGCCAAGGTCGGCTTGCTGGATCGCCACGAGTACGCCTGCAATCTTGTTGGATGTGTCGAGATTGCCAATCGCATAGCTGCCAATGATATATTTCTTGGCCTTTTCCAGCTCCTCCTCGGTTGGTCCTTCGTTGCCGAAGCGTTCCATTTCGGACACCATGACTTCAACCGTTTGCCCGGCACGGTCGGCCCTGGTTGCTGAACCGGCGCCCACAAGCCCGGCGTGATCATAGGTTGCGAGGTAACTGTAGACGCCATAGGCCAGTCCGCGCTTTTCACGTACTTCGTCGTAAAGGCGTGAACTAAACGAGCCGCCACCAAGAATGTAATTGGCGAGATATGCCGCATAGAAGTCGGGGTCGTCGCGCTTTAGACCAGGTAAAGCCATTCTGATATTGGTCTGAGGTACAGCCAGATCCACCTGTACATTTTCAGCCGCTGCACCGGCAAACTCGCGAACCTGCTTCAAAGCTGAATTTTCCGGAAGGTCACCAAACACACTGTCGAGAACCGCTTTCAGTTTTTCAGCGTCTATTGCGCCAACAACGCCAATGACCAAATTATCGCGGGCGAACACGCTTTCGCGGTATTTGGCAAGATCGGCCGTTTCGATCGCCTCGACAGAGTCAACGGTCCCTTGTGTTGGCCGAGCGTAGGGGTGGTCACCAAATACACTTTTGCTCCATGCACGGGCGGCGATGGCACCCGGGTCGGTTTGCTGTGATCGCAGGGAGTTGAGAAGAGAAGCCTTCATCCGCTCAATTGGTTCGGGATCAAACCGTGGCTCATTAAGCATCAGGCGCAGGGTCTCAAAAGACTCCTCCGAGAGATTGGCAATGGTTGTAATTCCACCGGAAAAATCGTCCAGGCCCGCCCTGAAACGGTACTTCATGCCGATGTCGTCCAGGCGCGCCTGGAACGCCTGACTTTTGATATCGCCGGCGCCCTCATCAAGCAGGGTGGTCAGCAGGTTCGCCGTCCCTTCCCGCCCCTCGGCGTCTTGGGTGGAACCGCCTTTGAAAGCGAAAGAAAGCGCTATCAACGGCACTGTATAGTCTTCCACCAGCAAAGCCTTGACGCCTTTGGGGCTGACCACGGTCTGAATATCAACCGCCCGGGCAATCGTGGTGGTAACAAATATCAGCAGTGAGGCAGTGAGCAATGTCAGTATGCGTTTCATAATTCAGCCCTCCTGGCCTTCTGTCTTCGCTTCCGGGGTCAGATAGCCTGTAACCGAGCGTTTGAGATCGATGTACTTGCGCGCCACTTTGTTCACGTCTTCTACAGTCACTTCACTGACACGGTCGGTCCATGTTTCGATATCCTCAATAGAGAGGCCAAGTGTGAGAGACGCACCGTAGATGCGCCCCAAGGTGGACTGGCTGTCTTGAGCGAACATCGAAGACTTGATCAGGCGGTTGGTCGCCCTGTCGACTTCTTTTTGGGTTACACCTTCTTTCAAAAGGTTGGCCAGGACTGCGTCAGTCGCTTTTTCTATTTCGGGCAAGGTGGTGCCGGGTCGAGGAGTGCCGTAAACTCCAAATTCCGTCAGATCGAGCGAACTGCCCTGGTAGTAGGCGCCGGAGCTGGAAGCGATTTTCTGCTCGACGATGAGTTTTCTGTACATCCGGCTGGTCGATCCTCCGCCGAGAATTTCGCTTAACACGTCGAGTGCTTCAGCTTCGCCCTTTTCCGCCGTGGTGTAGGAATCGGCCAGATAGGTGCGGCTGAACGACGGTGTTCTGACCCGTTTGTCAGATAACTCAACCCGCCGGGCTGCCCGCGGCGGCGGTTCGCTGGGACGCATTCGCTTTCCAGGCTCAGCCCTGCGTTTGACCTTGCCGTAAGTCTTTTGTGCCAGTGTCCTGACTGTCTCGGCATCCACATCTCCGGCAACCACCAATATGGCGTTGTTGGGTGTATAAAACTTGTCGTAGAAGGCGATCGCATCGTCTTTGGTCAGGCTGTTAACCTCGTGTTCCCAGCCAATGATGGGAATTCCGTAGCGGTGATTCTGGTAAAGCGCCGCGTTCATCGCTTCACGCAAAAGTGAGCCCGGGTTGCTTTCGGTACGCGATGCCCGCTCCTCCTGAATAACCTCACGCTCGGGGAGGATCTTCTCATCGGTCAGGACCAGGTTTTCCATCCGGTCTGCCTCAAGACGCATCATTTCCTCCAGCACCGCCGGTGTAACCCTCTGAAAATATGCGGTGTAGTCGGTTGAAGTGAAGGCGTTTTCCTGACCGCCAATCTCGGCCACCTTGGCGGAAAACTCGCCGTTTTTGGTGGTCTTGGTGCCTTTGAACATGAGATGTTCGAGATAGTGGGCAATTCCGGATTTGCCCGGCGGTTCATCGGCGGAACCTGCCTTGTACCAAACCATGTGGGTTACAACCGGCGCCCTGCGGTCGGGTATGACCACGACCTGCATACCATTATCCAGTGTGAATGTCGTGACGTCGGGACCTTTCAGTTCATCACTGGCAGAGGCGCCAGCGGTGGTGTTTGCTGCAAAGGCCGTTGGCGCAATCGTAGGTCCAGCCAGAATGGTGGAGACAGCGAGAGCGGACAGGAACGAAGAGCGGAAGCGCGGCATGTGTGATCTCTCTTGTTTGAAAGTGTGCCCTCATGGGGGCAAGGGCGTCACGATTCAGTTACGCATCAATATAGGACGAGGTTGCGGTCGTGCACTTTAATTTTCCGTCATCACACCGCGAGGCAGGCGAGCATCATGTCACAACGTAGACAAAAAAGCCTATCGCGGTCTCCCCGAAGCGGCGAACGTCGTGTTTCGCAAACCCCTCAATGTCATCCGGCAGGCAATCGTGGCGCTCCTCCAAAACCACAAGCGCCCCGTCGTTAAGTAACCCGCGCTTCGCAAAAGCCGAAACAGCATTTTCACCCAGCCTTTTCCCATAGGGTGGGTCCGCAAACACCAGGTCGAAGCTGCTGAACTGATAGGCAGAGGCAGCTCTTTGCGCCCTGCTGCGCACGATCCTGGTGCGGTCAGCGATATCCAACGTCTCAACATTGGCCCGCAAGAGCGCACAACCGGCAGCACTTTCCTCAATAAACGTGACATGCTGCGCACCACGCGAGAGCGCCTCCAGCCCCAAGGCGCCGGTTCCGGAAAAAAGATCCAGAACATCGACGTTGTCGAGTTTTTGGGACCAGGAATGGCTGAGAATGTTGAAAAGGCTTTCACGGTTGCGATCCGTGGTTGGCCGAATGGATTTGTCTTTGGGCTCTGCCAGACGGCGCCCACGAAATTCACCGCCGACGATCCGCACGGCTTTTGCCCCTGTTTTTCATTGGCTTTCCGGTCTTGTCGCCAGACCGCTGCGGACGCGTGTCCAGACGCGCAAGAGCATCCGACTGCTTTTCTTCACGCGACTTGCGCGGTTTCTTGTTTTTGTTGGTGTTCTTTTTGCTCGCGTTAACCTTGGGCTTCTCCTGCAGCGGAGAATCAAAGTCAGCGCCGGAACTGACGATCAGTTTCGCACCGAGCTGCTCGCGCAGAGTTCGGCCACGCACTTCGCGCACAGCGCCAGGCTCCAGGTCGCCGAGTTGAAATGGACCATATGAAACCCGGATCAACCGGTTTACCGTCAGATCAAGAGCTGCAAGAACTCTTTTGACCTCGCGGTTTTTGCCTTCACGCATGGCAAACGTGATCCAGACATTACTGCCCTGCTGCCGTTCAAGAGTTGCTTCTATTGCTCCATACAGCACACCATCCACCGCAATACCGTCCTGCAGCGTGTCAAGTTGTTCCTGCGTGATGGAGCCGTGAGCCCGGACCCGGTAACGGCGCAGCCAACCGGTTGACGGCAATTCAAGCGCCCGAGCAAGTCCACCATCATTCGTCAGCAGCAAAAGACCTTCAGTATTGATGTCGAGCCGTCCAACCGACAAGACCCGGGGGAGATCTTTTGGGAGGCGTTCAAATACCGTCAAGCGCCCTTCAGGGTCGTGTGAAGTGGTAACTTGTCCGGCTCGCTTGTTGAGCAACCAGAGTCTTGTACGCTCTGCCGTGGGAAGCAATTTGTCATCGACTTCAATGCGGTCGTGCTCCGTGACTGTGAAAGCCGGACTGGCCAGAGGCTTGCCGTTGACGCGGACGCGGCCATCTTCGATCCAACGTTCCGCTTCCCGTCTCGAGCACAGCCCCGCACGCGCCATGCGCTTGGCGATGCGTTCTCCGGCAGCGCCCTTTTGAGCGGATGCCTCATCACTCGCTTTGTGTTTGTGACCGGATGTGTCCATGTGTGGTCCCTACCATCCAACCCGCGGTTGTGCGAGAGCCTAATGATCGACATGTTGCAGTTTGGGATCAGGAGGTGGCATTGGCGGAAAATTTCATGGAATGCGCCCTGGAAGAGGCTCGTCTCGCCGCGGGGCGGGGCGAAGTGCCGGTGGGCGCGGTTCTGGTCAGTGGCGGCAAGGTGGTTGCCCGGGCTGGCAATCGCACCCTGGAACTTAACGATCCAAGCGCCCATGCCGAAATCCTCGTGATCCGTGAAGCCTGCCGGCAGATGCGGAGCCAGCGGCTCCCCGCTTTTGATCTCTATGTCACGCTCGAACCCTGCACGATGTGTGCCGGTGCCATTTCTTTTGCCCGGATCAGACGGCTGTACTTTGGGGCTGAAGACACGAAGGGCGGCGCGGTGATCAATGGAGTGCGGTTTTTTGACCAGAGCACCTGTCACCACAAGCCCGATACCTATTCAGGTCTGGCCCAGAGCGATTCGGAAACTCTGTTGAGGGAATTTTTTGCGCCGAAGCGGCATTCGTAGCCGGCGGAATGTCACGAAAACAATGTCTTATTCGTCGTCGTCTCTACCAAAAATGCCTTTTTCGCGGCTGTTATCGAGAAACGTCGTGCGGTTTCTCTCGGCGTCCGTTTTCTCTCGTTCACCGGTTGCGCCAATCGCGGCCGTTTCGGCCGGTGTACGATATTCGCGAGGCGGTTCGGTCAGATACTTTCGGGGCGCGGCTCCGCGAACGCCGTTAATTTCGGCCTTCTTTTTGAGGAACTCTTCCCGTTGACGCTTGATCAGCTCTGGGCTGACATCGTTGCCGTTGATGTCACGCGGGGAGCGTTTCAATCGGGCTACACGGGTCGAATCATCTTCGTAATAATTTGTGGTGCCCGCTTCAGGCTTGTAGCGGCGCTTCAGCTCAGCCAGCGCATTGCGCCGCACGACAGGATCTCTGGACTCGCTCTCGCGCAGCAACCGCTGCCGGACCGCTTCCTGATCCTGCGGGAAATACCCGGCTTCACCATCGTTCGCATCTTCCAACGGAGCCGGTAATTGAGCACCTGCAGGTGCAGCAATGAGTCCTGGACGAGGTTGGTAATTGATGGGCTTTTTCTTCTCGCTGCTGCCAAGAGCCACCATATTGGTCACATCTTTCAGCAACTGCGCTTCCTGCGTTACACCGGTACCGTAAGTCGAAGTCCCCGTGCAGCCCGCCATGACTGCGAGCGAAAGTGTCGCCATAAGCGTCGTGCAGGATTTGAAGATTTTCGTGTTCAACATCGGTTTCAACCTTTGTCCCCAAAGTGAGCGCCGCTCGACAGTGTCAAGGCCACCAAAATGCGGCCCTATTTAGACAGATTCCAAAATACGGCCTCAAAGTCGGCTTTGCAACCAATCGGCGTTGCTGGATCGCAACATATGTGTTGATCGTTAACCGACTGTTTACCAGCCTTTAGGCGGCATCGATCTCCCGCATGGCCGCCGCATCGCGCAAGGTGATGTCGGGATAATCCGGATCAGAACCAACTTCGGGCAAAATTTTCCACGACCGAGCGCATTTCTTGCCCTGTGCCTTGCGCCGCACAACAGCCACTCCCTCGACTTCGTCAATTGAAAAGGCGTCGGCGGGTGCAGGAGCGTCGGTGATCTCGATCGAACTGGTAATGCAAATATCCGCCATGTTCAGACCTTCAAGCGATGCCAGTAATTCAGCACTCGAGATATGCACCACCGGTGACGCTTCCAGCGATGAACCGATATGCGCCGGATCGTCTTTCGGCAACTGCCGGACCACTTCAAGCGCGCCTGTCACAACACGGCGGACTGTCCGCACTTTCTGCCATTTGGCGGCCAGCGAATCGTCTCGCCACTCGTCTGGCACATCGGGGAACTGACGACGATGGACGGAACCTGCATCGGCGTTCCGCTCCCGCCACGCTTCTTCCATGGTGAAGCACAGCAGTGGCGCCATCCAGGCCGTTAGACAATCGAACAGCTGTGACACGACGTACAAAGCCGCCTTGCGACGATTGGACGACGGGGCGTCGCAATAGAGCGCATCTTTGCGGATGTCGAAATAAAAAGCCGAGAGCTCGATGTTCATGAAGTTGGAAAGCTGTGCAAAAACACGTTTGAAATCAAAAGCATCATAGCTTTTGCGGACATCCTGATTCAACTCTGCAATGCGGTGCAGCATCAGCCGCTCCAGTTCCGGCATGTCGGAAACTGCAATCTCGTCGCCCTCGAAATGTGTCAGCGTACCGAGCATCCAGCGCAGCGTGTTGCGCACTTTGCGATAGGCATCCACGGCAGTCTTGATGATCTCCGGACCGATACGTTGATCCTCGGTATAATCGACGGAAGACACCCAAAGGCGCAAAATATCGGCACCATATTGCTTGATGATCTCCTGCGGGAAGACCTGATTGTTCAGCGATTTGGACATCTTTCGACCGTCTTCGGCCATCGTGAAGCCGTGCGTCAGAACGGTATCATAAGGTGCACGACCACGGGTTCCACAGCTTTCCAGGAGAGACGAATGGAACCATCCACGGTGCTGGTCCGAACCTTCCAGATAAACGTCCGCCGGCCATTTCAGATCGTCTCGCTGCTCCAGGCAAAATGCGTGGGTGGAGCCGGAATCGAACCAGACATCGAGAATGTCATCAACCTTCTCCCAGTTTTCCATGTCATTGACGAAGCCATCAAGAAAGCGCTCCCTGGCACCCTCGGCATACCACGCGTCGGCGCCCTCTTGTGTGAAGGCATCTTTGATCCGGGCAGCAAGATCGTCAGACTTGCCGAAATCCGGCCCCGGAATCACCTGCCCGGATTGCGTGTGGCGGAAAACCGTGATGGGAACTCCCCAGGCGCGCTGACGAGATAGGACCCAGTCGGGGCGGTCGGCGATCATGCCATGCAGACGCGTTTTGCCGCGGCCCGGAACAAAACGGGTATCTTCGATGGCTGCAAGCGCAGTCTCGCGCAACGTACCTTTGTCAGACACCACGTTCTTGTCCATATGAACAAACCACTGCGGGGTGTTGCGGAAGATAATGGGCTTCTTCGAGCGCCAGGAATGCGGGTATTCATGTTTCAGACGGCCGCGGGCAAACAGATTGTTTGCTTCGATCAATGCGGTAATAACCTTCTGGTTGGCATCGCCCTTTTTGCCTTTGTCATTGATGACACAGGCGCCCTCGAAACCGGGGGCATCGGATGTGTAGGTACCGTCATCGGCGACGGTAAACGGGATCGCGGATGAGATACCCCTGGCCTCGAGATCCTGCGCTTTTGCTGTCCAGATCTCAAAGTCATCGCGGCCGTGACCAGGAGCGGTGTGTACGAAG
>CALIOE010000036.1 GCA_938044775.1 uncultured Rhizobiaceae group bacterium | reverse complement strand
ACGGATGTGTTGAACCGGTTGTTCAGCAACGACATTGGCCCCCTGCGCATGCTGCGGACGATCGGACTGGGCATCGTTGACCGTCTGCCATCTCTGAAGCAGGGATTCATAAACCAGGCCGCGGGCCGCGGCGCGAGCAATCCGGTCTTGTTGAACGGTGAAGCGATCTGAGGGCTATCCACTGGCGGGATAGAGTGAACTCTCGACACCCAGATAGCCATCCCAGGCAAACCAATAGGCGACGTGCCCGGGGATACGTGGCAGCCGTTCGCCACCTGGCCCGGTCAGAAAATCTTCGGATGCATTCCAGATCCCGGCGGTGCTTTTCAGTTCGCCGCTGTGTGATCCGGCGGCGAATGTATTCCGGCCACGCTCATAGGCGCGGACTGTGCGGGTCGTTTCGTTGCCGATCAGCACCACACTGGTGCTTCCGACTTTATCGTTGATGACGCGTTTGTCGCGAAAGACCGATAAGGGCCATGCCCGGGCCGCGCCGAATTCGCGAATGCCGAATACGTAGTCTTTTCGCTTCAGGGTGCTCTCATCCCGAACGATGGTCGGGAACATCAGATCGGGGCTGGAGAAGTAGTCATTGTAGACAACGCCGGAGCCGTAATCCCGGTGGTGGCCGGTATCAATCGACAGGACTTTTGTCGCGGGATTATTCGTTTTCCAGTCGCTCCAGGAGGTGATCGCGACGGGGCGGATTTTCAACCTGATGCCGGAATCAACCAACGGTCCCATGACCGGTTGCCCGGTAAACTGATTCCACAAACTTTTTGTCTGACGATCGAACATCAGCTTGTTGGACCGATACAAAAATCCCGAGGACCCGAAGACGAAAGGTTTACCCCTCTCCTTCGGCTGGGTTTCGAACAGGATACCGGAGCCACACAAGGTGCAATAGGCGAGCGCAACCGGGACGCCCCCGATCACTTCATTGAACATTTCATGCCATCCCATGATGCGCAGAGGATAGGCGCGAACATCACCGTTGATGGCGACACCGAAAACCAGATCTTCATCCAGCAAATAGGTTGCGTCCTGCGCTTTGATCAGCTTTGGATTGTCGAGCGAAGGTATGCCGTCGACCCGCACGCCGCCCCATGCGACTTCTTCCAGCCGGATCTTCATCTTTTCACGCGAGGTGAACTCCGGATCAAAAAACTGCAGGAATGCCGGGTCAATATTGGCGAGATAGCGCAATTTGAGTGACCGGTAGGTTGTGTGGGGTGTGACCTCCGGATGGGCTTCCTGCCAAAGCATGGCCTCACGCCAGGTGGACATTTTTTCGCCGGTTAACTTTTCCAGCGCATCAGCGACGGCCACAGGATTGCCGCCGATTTTCATCCACAGAACAAGGGTTGGAACAATGTCCATTTCTCCGCGGCTGACAAGGATGTCCAGCGCCTCGCGGCTCTTATTGGGTTGACCGATAAGTGCGGCGACCGACAGGCGTTCAATTTCGGCGTCGGGCAGGACGCCGGCGTTCTGGGCGAACGAGGTACTGTCCGAACCAGGAGACCCGAAGCTCAACATGGCAACTGCCAGAACAGCGCATATCAATCGTTTGAGCACAGACATGGCGTGACCTCCGGAAATCGTCCGTCCAGTCTATGCTCAATTCAATGCCGCGAAAGGCGTCTCACCATCATGTGTTGATATGTGAAATCTCAAAGTGCAGAGCCGTCATCTGTCATAGGATTTGTTCGGCCCCCGGTGTTGCCAAAGGCGCTGTGACCGATAGGTTTGCTGAAGCAGAACAGGAGAGGAAGACACATGTTGCGTTGGGGAATTTTGTCGACGGCTCGAATTGGTGTTGAGCATGTCATTCCAGCCATACTCGACGCCGATAACGGTGTGATTGCTGCCATTGCCAGCCGCGACAAGGCCCGGGCAAAGTCGCTGGCTGGCCGTTTCGGCGTTCCGGCTTCCTTTGGCAGCTATGAGGAGATGCTGGCGAGCGACACGATCGATGCAGTCTATATTCCTTTGTTGACGTCACAGCATGTGGAATGGTCGATCAAAGCGGCCGATGCCGGCAAGCATGTGTTGTGTGAAAAGCCGATCGCCCTCCGCGCCGACGAAATTGATGATGTCATCGAAGCACGTGACCGCAACAGCGTGTTGGTTACTGAAGGCTATATGGTCACTTATCATCCTCAGTGGCACAAGGTGCGGGATCTCATCGCGACCGGAGCAATCGGAACACTCAGTCATGTCCAGTCGGTCTTCACCTATAACAACACCGACCCGGACAATATGCGCAATATTCTGGAGTTTGGCGGAGGCGCGCTGCCCGATATCGGGGTCTATCCGACGGTGACATCGCGCTTTGCCACGGGAGCGGAACCGCAAAGGGTTTCGGCGAAAGTTGTGCGTGATGAGAAATTTGGCACTGATGTTTATGCCTCTTGCCGCGCCGATTTCGGCAGTTTTGAAATGACCATGTATGTTTCTACCCAGATGGCGCTGCGGCAGGAGATTGCTTTCCACGGCGACAAGGGTTGGATCGGAGTTGCTGCGCCGTTCAATGCCGGCCTGTATGATGCAGATGTCGTGACGCTGCACAATGTCGATCACAGCGAGGCACAGACGTTTCGGTTTGCCGGCGTCAACCAGTACCGGCTGCAGGTTGAAGCCTTTGCCCGGGCGGTGGAGAGTGGCGCCCACAAAGACATGTTCTCGCTGGAGAGTTCAAAGCTCAATCAGAAGCTCATTGACGCCATTTACCGGGCCGGCGATAGCGGGGAATGGGAGCCGGTCTGATGGCAAGCCATCAACTGAATGGTTGTTCGAAAACACCCGTCTTGGAATCCATCGTCCACAATTCACCTGTCGAGATATCGAACCAGGCGCCGTGCAATCCGATCTGCTCGCGCTCCAGCAGGATCGATACGCATGGAAATGTTTTCAGGTGAGCGATTGACTGACGGATGCTTTCCTCTTCGAGCTTATACTGCAGCTCCGCCGCGGTTTCGGCTCCTGTGCATTTGAGGTTTTTCGCAACGGGCTCCAGCAAGGATATCCATTTGCCGATAAAGTCTCCCGGCGACAGCGGCGTATTGGTTTCGCCGGTCATCTGATTTCGAAAGGCGCTGATGCCGCCGCATCTGCCATGGCCCATCACAACAATGTGCTTAACTCTCAGCTCCTGCACTGCAAATTCAAGCGCTGCGGATGTTCCGTGATAGTCGCCGTTCTGTTCGTAAGGTGGCATGATGTTGGCCACGTTTCGGACAACAAACATTTCACCAGGCGCTGCGCCAAAAATCGTTTCGGGTGCCGAACGGGAATCGCAGCAGGCGATGATCATGGTTTCGGGTTTTTGACCTTTCTCGGCGAGTTCTTCGTAGCGCTCGCGCTCGCGAGATAAGCGATTCTTGCGAAAATGTGCATAGCCGCCGAGAAGCTTGCGTGGAAATTCGTCTTCCACCAATTCACGACGCGTTTTTGCTGGCTGCTCGTTACTCACGTGTCACCTTCCCCAAAACCCGGATGCGAATGTGTGCCATGGCCGGACGTCACTCGTCCAGCGTACGGGCTTCCGAGATCAACAGAATAGGCACGCCGTCGCGAACGGGATAAGCGAGTTTTGCTTTTCTTGAAATGAGTTCCTGCGCCTTTTCATCGTATTCAAGCGTTGACTTGGTTTGCGGGCAGACGACGAGCTCAAGCATTTTGGGATCAAGCAGCGGGGACGGTTCTGACGCTGGACTTGTGCGCCGGCTCCCGGCGTCATCTTTGCTCTTCCTTGCCATCAGGCTATTGCAACGTGCCGCTTGCGTCGCCTGAATTACGCGCCAGGGCGATTTCTGTGATCGCAACCAGAGTTTCCGCCCTGGTTTTCAGATCGGGTGCCTCGAGGAGGGCCTGTTTTTCTGCCGGACCATAAGGGCTCATCATCGACAGCGTATTGACCAGCGTCTCAGTGCTGGCTTCGCGTACGCCTTCCCAATCGGCCTCCATGTCATTGGCTTCAAGAAACTGTCTGAACGTGTGCAGCAATCCGTCCCGGTCGACCTGTTTCTCTGCGTCGCTGGTATCGGCCAGGTCATCACCAAAACCCTTTACACGTGCCATGCGAAACCCGGATACGGGGTCGACTTCTTCCAGCAGCCGGAAGCGGCAAACGCCTGCGAGATTGATCATCAGCCGGTTATCTCCGGTCTCCTGAAAGGCGGTTATCCGCCCCAGACAACCAACTTCGCAGAGCGGCGGATTCTCTGTCGCCTCTTCATCCTTGCTGATCTCCAGGTCGAATCTGGGTTGCACCATACCAATCATCCGGTCACCCAGGAGAGCGTGTTCGAACATGGCCAGATAGCGAGGCTCAAAAATGTTGAGAGGCATATTGCCGGCCGGCAAGAGCAGGGCGCCGGTCAACGGAAATACCGGAACGGTTTCCGGCAGCTCGGTTGCGGTTGAATAGGTGGCATTACCTGCCTTCATGGAACTCACTCTTTTTACCCGTGACCAGTCTGACACAAAAATCCGACTGGCGGTTAAGAAAACAGGACGGATGAAAGGGCGCGGCGCCCGCTCATGGTTGCCGGGTCGGCATTGCCCCAGGTTTCGAAGAACTCGACCAGCTGGGTACGGGCTCCGTCATCGTTCCACTTTCTGTCTTTGCGCACGATTTCGATCAACTGCGCTGCGGCTTCTTCGCGCTGCCCGGCCGCATTCAACGCTATCGCATAGTCGAAACGGGCCTGATGGTTGTTCGGCTCGGACTCGACTGTCTTTGCCAGCGGCTCGATATCGCCAAGCTCGGCAGCTGCGTGGCCATGCTCAATGGCCTTTGCCAGAGCCGCTATGGGCCCGTCCTGGCGGTGCTCCTCGGGTATTTTCCCGACAATTTCCTCTGCCATGGCCATCTCACCAACGGCAAGGTAGCAGTGACCAAGGCCCGCAAGGGCATCAAGATTACCCGGTTCGCGCGCCAGTATCGACGCATATTGCTCGGCAGCGCCGGCGTGATCACCAGCTCCGGCCATCGTTGCGGCCTCGTTCATAGCCGCTTCCATGTCTGCCATTTCCGGCGTCGGATTGGCCGCAGCAAGTTTATCGACAAAGGCCTTTACTTCGCTTTCCGGCTTTGCACCCATAAAGGCATCTGCAGGTCGGCCGTCAACGAAAGCCACCACGGCGGGTATCGACTGAATTCCCATCTGCCGCGCCACATCGGGATTCTCTTCGATGTCCATTTTGGCAAGCGTGACGCTGCCCCTGGCTCCGGCTACGGCCTTTTCGATGATCGGCCCCAGCTGCTTGCAGGGTCCGCACCAGGGAGCCCAGAAGTCCACAATGACCGGCCCTGAACGAGATGCCTCTATGACCTCGGCCATAAAGGTTTGGGTTGTGACATCCTTGATGACGTTACCACCGGCCGGAGCGGAAGCCGGCGCCGTGTCGGCTGAAGGCGTCGATTCACCGAACGAGGCACCTCCAGATGATACGGTGGCGCCCAGCTGGCCACCATAGGTCGTTTCGGCACCGAAAGAAGCACCAGTTGAATAGGAAGTTCCGGTCGCTTTGGGACCAGGTGTATCGGACGTTTCATCGCTCATGGCAAAAGGATCCTGCATGTACGGGCACTGTCGCGCAGCGCCACTTTCCTATAGATGGTCCGCCGGAGTGTTTATTGCAACAAGGCTCAGGTTTCGGCGTCAAGATCCACCACCATCGGGGGGTGGCCGCATTCTTCGGCAAACGCTATTAAATCGGACCGCTTGATTGTCGTTGTCGCCTCGTTGGTCAGTGGATGACAATTGATCATGTCATGGCGCATCAAGCGTTCATCAATCGCGAAGGTGACTTTGTTGCCGCGGTCGTTGACGATGCCGAACGCAGTCACGGCTCCCGGCGCGACACCCAGATAGTCCTGCATTTTCTCGGGTTTGCCAAAGGAAAACCGGCTTGATCCGCCAAGCAGTTTGTGAAGCGTTTTCAGGTTCACCTCGCTGTCTTCCTCTGCCGTCAGCAGGAAGTAGTTGTCTTTCTTGTCCTTGAGGAACAGATTTTTGGTGTGACCGCCTTCCATCGACTCTCGCATCGCCTGGCTTTCACCGACTGTGAACACCGCTTCATGGTGGTAGGTCTGCGTCTCAAATCCGCGTTCATCAAGCCATTTCAGCAGCCCGTCGGTATCGACCGGTATATTGGGTAGGTCCGGCATCTTTGGTCTACATTTCCGTTGAGCAATTTCGAAATCCTGGACCGTCTTTAACATCTGCCGATTGTCGCGCAAACCCATTGCAGACGCTCTCATTTTTAGCATAGAGCGCCGCTTTTCGCCTTGCATTCGAAAAAACCTTGCGTCATATACAGGGCCGCTGACGGATACCCGTGTCAGCCGCTCGAGCGGGCGTAGCTCAGGGGTAGAGCACAACCTTGCCAAGGTTGGGGTCGTGAGTTCGAATCTCATCGCCCGCTCCAAGTTTTCAAAGAATTGCACCAGAATTGCAGGTATCTTTCCTTCCCGGGTTAAAGTTGAAGCGCCCTCAATTCCTGTGTCAGCCGTCACAAGTTCGCCTCGCGGCTTTCCTCAAGCCGGGAGATTGAAGGGCATCCAGGCCTTCAAGCTCCAGTGGCCATCCCGTCAGAATCCTGTGCTGCACTTCCGGCAAGGGTTTTCCGGATTTCGTTGCCTAAAAGATTGTTAACCACCTGCAATACAAACTGATCCTGCCGACCCAATGTTTAGAGGCTTCAGCCATTTTGAACATTCAACAATGGACGGACGGGTAAATCGCATGAAATCCAACATTTCAAGAAAGAAAGTAATTGCCGCAGGTACGGTTCTCTTTCGGGAAGGTGATCCGGGAGGATCGGGGTTTTTTCTGGAATCCGGTCAGGTCGAAATCTGGGTCAATCGGGCTGACAAACGTGTTATTCTGGGGATGCTGACCGACGGAGAATTTGTCGGCGAGTTGTCCGCTTTTGATCTTGCACCGCGTTCGGCTTCGGCGACGGCTGTGAAGGACTGCGTGGTGGTTGAGTTCAACCACGAGCAACTTAACAACCGTATCCAGGCCATGGACCCGGTGATGTCACATCTTATCGGATCGTTGGTTGAGCGCATTCGGGCAACCAATGTTCAGATCAATGATGGTTTTGAATCTGACGGATTCCTGGTTGCCAAAGCAGCGTCCAGAAGAGCGCTCGATCAGACCTGTCTGAATGAACTGACGCTGGAAGCAGACCTCTTGCAAGCAGTAAACAACGACGAGTTCCAACTGCATTTTCAGCCCATTATCGACATCAATCAGATGAAGCTGGCAGGATTTGAAGCTCTTATTCGTTGGCATCACCCCAAGCGGGGTTTGGTTCGGCCGGACCAGTTTATTCCGTTTGCGGAAGACAACAACCTCATCACCAATATCACGCGCTGGTGCGTTGACGAGATCTGCCAACAGGCCCCTGAATTCCAATTGGCTGCCCTGCATAACCCGGAAAAGGTGCAGCCGCTGTTCCTGACAGTCAATCTGTCAGGGCGTGACGTCGGTTGCGCGGAATTTGGTGAGTGGATTGAAGGTGCAATTCTCAACTCCCACTGCCCGCCGGAAATGCTTAAACTCGAGGTCACTGAGAGCAGCTTGATGGAGAACATGGACACAGCCAAACAGATGCTAAGCCGGCTCCGCGATATGGGAGTAGGTGTTGCCATCGATGATTTTGGTACCGGCCACTCAAACCTGGCCTATCTGTGTGAGCTGCCAATCACGACTCTTAAAATTGACCGCTCTCTGGTTACCGGAAAGCCAGAGAGCAATCGCAACCTGGATGCGAATAAACCCATATTGAAGCTGGTAATGGGTCTCGCCAATGACCTTGGTGTTACGGTCGTTGCAGAGGGGGTTGAGGATACTTGCGATCTGTCCATGCTTCAGGTTCTGGGATGTGATTTTGCTCAGGGTTACCTGTTTTCCAAACCCTTGCCCGCGGCTGAAGCGCTTGAGCTGGTGCGCAGCTGGGACTGGCGAGACTTTCAAACCGAAAATGAGATGGCACAAAGTGCCTGAGTTGGAGAGCACACTCTGTCCAACAAGTTCGCCGGGTGCTTTACTGGCAGCTGAAATTCTGCAAACAGCAAAACTCTTTGCCGGCAGAGCAAGCGCAGCCATTGGAATATGCCTGCAAGCGGTCTGATCTGTGTCTGGAGTGGATTGGCTGCTGTTCGATCCCTCCTCGTCAGGACAATCAGACATCAAATGCCCGCCGTTTTGCAGCCAAAAGCAACTGCCGCCCGCATTTACTAAGAACCAACATAGTTTTCATCAAACTTGACTGTTTCTTGTGTTGATTGGTTAGCTACGATCTGCAAGCTGAAGGCGCTGGCGGCCCGGAACCGAGGTCGGTGCTGCCGGTCCCGGTGCGTTGCGCGGAACCAGCAAGACCGGCTGTACAATTGGGGTTCCAAAGCATCGCGGATAGGTATTTCTCCACCCAGGCATGGAGAAGCTGTTAGGCTGCCGTATAGTCAGATAGAATGTGGCCGCAGCCCAGCCAATCGCGCTGAAACGGCTCCGATTGGAACGGGAACTGGACCAAAAGTTGAAGTGGGTCAAAAAACCAGCTCTTGCGATCGCACTGGCATTCCTTGGTTTGAATTCTGTTCAGGTCGATGAAGTCAGGGCATTCTCGCTTTTTGGTGTGTGCTTCTCAGGTGATTGCGAAAACGATCAGGACGATGGCCCCGGATTCATCGACCCAAGGAACTATGATGTTGAATTCGATGTGCAAGGCGCGCCTGAGGAGCTGGCTGAATCCCTGAAGGCATCGTCGGAACTGTGGCGCGGCAAAGACAGTCCCGTTGCCGGATCCGCCGGCCTGGCGGCGCGTGCCAAGGGAGACTACAGGCGTATTCTCGCGGCGCTCTACAACAAAGGTTACTACGCGGGCGAAATATCGATTGTGGTCAACGGAAGACAGGCATCGGATTTGCAACCTGGTCAGGATCTGCCCGAAAATTCCTCCGTGACGATCCGGGTCGGACCCGGATCAACTTATCTGTTCAGCCGCACCGAAATCATTAATGCTGCGCCGCCAACACTGGATCGCAAAGATCAGTCCAAAACGCCTGAAGAGGTAGGATTTGCGCCCGGTAAGGTTGCGGAAGCCGGAGCTGTACGACTGGCTGGTGCTGCAGCCCGGGAAGCATGGAGGCAGCAGGGTCATCCGCTGGCCAGGATTGGTGAGCAGGACGTTACGGCTGTTCATCCGCAACGACAACTCAACGTTTCGATCCGGATGGCGCCCGGCCCGCGGGCGGATATAGGAGACATTTCGGTCGAGGGTACCGAACGCATGGATCCGGCCTTTGTGGCCTATATGACCGGGTTGATACCCGGTCAGGAATACGATCCCGATGATCTTGAAAAAGCGCGCAAACGGCTGGACCGGCTGGGCGTTTTTTCGACCCGGAAGATTGAGGAAGCCAAAGCGGTCAGCGCCAATGGATTGTTGCCCCTCAATGTCATTGTCAGTGAGAGAAAGCTGCGCCGCATTGGTGTCGGCGCCACCCTGTCGAGTGTCGACGGCGCGGGTATCGAAGCCTATTGGCTGCACAGGAATCTGTTCGGTAGAGCCGAAAAGCTGCGGCTCGATGCACAGATTGGTGGTATCGGTGGTGCGGGCGGCACTTTCAGCCCGGGTGAATATGATTACCTGCTTGGCGCCACGTTTACGCAACCGGGATATTTTACGCCGGACACAGATCTCGTCTGGAATATCCTGGCAAAGCGCGAATTTAACGAGACCTACGAAGAGACCGCGGCGGGCCTGTCGGTTGGTCTGACCAATTACTGGTCTGATGAAATTACCTTCACCGCCGGAGCGTTCGCTCAGTTTGGAGAATTCACAGACATATTTGGAACCCGTACTTTTCTGACGACGGGCCTGCAGGGCGATGTGGTGTATGACAACCGGGACAACAAGCTGGATGCGAAGAGAGGCCTCTATGCCCGGTTTGACGCAAAGCCATTTTACGAGTGGGAGTTCGGCGGTGCGGCGGCCCGGTTAGAAGCCGAGGCCCGGTCCTATTTTGCCTTTGATACGGAAGGACGCAGCGTTCTCGCTGCCCGGGTAAAAGTGGGATCGCTGGTCGGATCCTCGTTAACACAAACGCCTCCCAACCTGCTCTTCACCGCTGGAGGAGGCAATTCGGTGCGCGGGTTTGCCTTCAAAAGCATTGGCGTTGAGAACGCTGTCGGGGATATCAGCGGCGGCCGTTCACTGTTTGAAGGATCACTGGAATTTCGCCAACGGATCAACGAGAGCTTCGGTGCCGTGGCCTTTGTTGATGCGGGAACGGTCAGTGAGGCGAGCTTTACAGACTTTTCGGAAGACCTGAAAGTCGGCGTCGGCCTTGGCATACGCTACTATACAGGCCTGGGTCCGATCCGGGTCGATGTCGCAATTCCGCTCAATCCCGGCCCTGATGATGACGGTTTTGCATTCTATGCTGGCATAGGACAGGCTTTTTGATGCGCATTTTGGGAAAACTTCTGACTGGTCTCTTCGTGCTGTGTCTGTTTGGGCCGACGCTTATCCTTGCCCAGGATGCTGAAGAGAAGTCCAGCTTCATCACCTATGTTGAAGAGCAATTGTCGACAGACAGTTTCAGGATTGGTCTTAACGGGCTGGAGGGAACACTTTCTTCCAATGTGTCTTTGCGATCGATAACGCTTTCGGACAAACAAGGTGTTTGGCTGACGATAGAGAAGCCGCAATTGGTCTGGTCTCGGGCATCGCTGCTGTCGGGCAAGGTGGATATCGAAAGTCTGACTGCTGAGCGGATTGATTATGTCCGCAATCCCGTGGCAGACGAAAGCCTTCCTGCTCCAGAGGCATCGCCTCTGGCGCTTCCCGATCTGCCGGTCGCAGTGATTCTCAACAAGCTGGCAATCGGCCGGGTGACATTTGCGGAGCAGGTTTTCGGACTGCAGGCAGAAGCCAGCGTTGACGGCAAGATGGTCCTGGATGGCGGCTCACTTGATCTTGATCTGGCGATCAAGCGGCTTGACGGACCCGGTGGAGAGCTGACGACCACGGCAAAATATCTGGCCGATACGAAAAACCTCGAGCTTCTGCTCCGCCTTTCCGAGCCGGAAAACGGCATCATGGCGAACCTGTTAAACCTGCAGGGCAATCCGCCCGTCGCTCTGGAAATCGCCGGCAACGCTCCCATTACCGACCTGAAAGTCAATCTCGCCTTCGACGTTGATGCCCGTCGGATTCTTGACGGCAAGCTGCAACTTGACGGACAGGATGCCGGGACACTTGCACGCGCCGATCTGTCCGGCCCCCTGTCGGCCATTTTGCCTGAGCAGCAGCGGGAGTTTTTTGGGCCGTCGAGCCGCCTGAATGCTGAAGTTCTTGTGGGGCAGTCCGGTGCAGTTGACGTGAAGTCCTTCACCCTCAACAGCGGCGCCATCGATCTGAGCGCCAGCGCGCGCACTCTGAGCGACGGGTTTCTCAGCGCCCTGAAGTTTGATCTGAATCTTTCGCCTCAGTCGGGCAGCAGCGTTGTCCTTCCGATCCGCGACGGCGACGCGACGCTGTCAAAACTTGATCTGGAAGTGTCATATGACGCGGAAAACCAAAACAGCTGGAACGGCACGTTCGACGCGCAGGACTTGCGCCGGGACGGCATCGCGATCAGTAGGGTGAACCTGACCGCAAACGGTGTCGTCGATAATATTGCCGACCCTCAGGCCCGCAGTCTGACTTTCGATATTTCGGGGCTCTTGAGCGAATTCAATTCCAACGACCCGGCGCTCAATGAAGCCGTTGGACGCGATGTAAGACTACAAGGAAATGGCTCCTGGAGGGCAGCACAACCGCTGCAACTCAGCGACTTCAAGGTTGGTGGTGAGACCTTCAGCTTTACTTCCACGGGCCAGTTTGCGGAAGCAGTGTTTGATGGTGAGATGGCGTTGCAGGCCACCCGTCTTGCCGCTTTTGCGGCGCTCGCTGATCGCCAGCTGAGAGGCAGCGCCGATCTGAGAACCCGTGGTAAGATTGAGCCGCTGACAGGTGGATTCGATCTGAAGGTTGACGGTACCACGAGCGGCTTGTCGGTTGGTGAGCCGGCGCTGGAAAAACTGCTTGCAGGTGAAACTGCTTTGTCCGGCGGTGTCGCGCGTGGCGAGAAAGGCATTGAATTTGATGCCTTGCGCATTGCGAACGCGGCGTTCGAAACCAATCTCGACGGGCGTTTTGCCAGCGATTTTGCCGACCTCAAAGCGGATGCTCTGATACGCGACATTGCAACACTTTCGGATGCGGCCAGCGGCGCCGTCAAATTGAAGGCCACGCTGGCCGGCGAAAGCATGCCGTTTGAGGCGCGTGTTGATCTGGGAATGACAAGCGGGCGTTTGCAAAACCGGGATGCGAAAAACCTCATAGTGGCATTTGACGGGACAGTGACCAGCAACACAATTGCCGGCGAGTTTTCGGGGGGCGGATTACTGGACGACAAACCGGTCTCGATTGCTGCAAAACTGGCTGCCAGCGACGAAACTGTCGATTTGCGGGAATTGCTGGCTGAGATCGGCGCGACAAACATCAGCGGCAACCTGAAACGCGAGAGGGATGGACTTGTCGATGCGGTGCTCAACATCGACAGTTCGGATATTGGCGATGTGGCGGCATTGGCTCTGGTCGACGCGTCCGGTGCCGTCAGGGGTGCATTTGAACTGTTCCAGACGGACGGTATGCAATCGGCAAAAACCGACATTGTGGTCAAGTCGCTGCGCTATGAGGACTATCGCGTCGGCGCCGCTGACATAGATGTCGCTATCGTTGATCTGTTTGGAAAGCCGAAAGTTGGCGCCACACTTGATGCTCGTGATGTGCTTGCCTCTGGCATTGCGGTCAGAAAGCTGGATGGCACGGTCGGTACAGAGGGAGAGATCACCGATTTCAATATCCGGGCGGCGTTTGAGCAAAACGAAGCGAGGATAGAGACCAGGGGTCAGCTGAGGCAGGGTCAGGCCACGACAGAAATATCATTGGAAACCCTGTCGCTGACATCAAACATTACGGAAGCGCGTTTGCGTTCACCAACGAAAGTGACGATCCAAAACGGCCGGTCGCAGCTGACGGGTGCTCAGCTCATTGTAGGGACCGGAAGCGTTGGAATCAGCGGCACAGCCGGCGAGAAGCTGGATCTGAGTGTTGATGTCAACGCGTTGCCGCTGTCGATCATCAATGCTGTACGGCCGCAGACCAGGGCTTCGGGTGTTGTTTCCGGCAAGCTGGACGTCAGGGGCGCGCCTTCTCGTCCAGAGGTCATTTTCGCGATCAATGGCAATGGGGTCAGCGTCTCCGAGCTGGCGGCTGCCGGGATCAATCCGCTCTCGGTCAACGCCGACGGACGGTTTGCCAATCAATCGGTTCGCTTCGAACGATTGCGGATCACCAATGCGCAGAACATCAGCCTTACAGCATCAGGCACTGTTCCGCTTTCGGGCGCGGGGCTTGATTTTCGCGCCGAAGGTACTGCTCCACTGGATCTGGCGCGCAGCGCATTGGCAAGCCGCGGCGCCTCCGTCACCGGCTCAGCCCGTTTCGACCTGGCGGTCCGCGGCTCACTTCAAAGGCCGCAAGCCAGTGGCCTTTTGTCCGTCAGCAACGGCACATTCACCGACCCGCTCTCCAACCTCAAACTGCTGAATATTGGACTTCTCGCCGGCTTCAACGGAGACCGCATCAATATCAATCGAGGCCAGGCCAGCCTGTCGTCCGGCGGCACGGTCTCTGTGGCCGGATCGGTCGGCATCACCGGTGATCTGCCTGCCAACCTGAGCATTACGCTTGCAAATGCCCGCTACACCGACGCCCAGACCTTCGACGCGCGTGCAAGCGGTCAGTTGACCGTAACTGGTGCTTTGTTGCGGGATCCGGTGCTGGGCGGCACCATCAATCTTGGCAGAACAGACATCACCGTGCCCGAGAGTTTTGCGGCCGATTCGAAGCTGTTGAAGGTGAAACATGTGGCGCCATCAGCCACCACGCGAAGGACGCTGACCCGGCTCAACAGGGCGACTCCTGTCACCCGGCCCACGTCTCGCCCCAGCATTTTGAATCTGAATCTCGTGATCAATGCGCCAAATCAGATTTTCGTGCGGGGCCGCGGCCTCGACGCCGAACTTGGCGGGCGTATCCGCCTGACAGGGCCGGTCACCAGTGTGCAGCCCCTTGGTCGCTTTACGTTGCGGCGGGGCCGGTTGGCCATTCTGGGACAACGTATCGATCTGACATCGGGAACAATCACACTGGCTGGCGACCTTGACCCGATCATCGATCTCACAGCGACCACCCGGGCCGGAGATACGGAAGCTTATATCCGGCTCAAGGGGCGGGCTTCCAATATCGAAGTGACGTTCTCGTCGTCGCCGGAACTGCCGCAGGACGAGGTCCTGGCACTGATCATATTTGGACGGGGCCTTGGCGACCTCTCGCCTGCCCAGATTGCACGTTTGGCTTCAATCGCGGCAGAGCTGACCGGAGGCAGCAGCCCGGGCCTTGTCGATTCGATCCGTCAGGGAACAGGACTTGATGATCTCGACATTGTGCAGGATTCGGACGGCAATGCAGCCGTCAAGGCGGGCAAGTATATCAACGACAATGTCTATTTGGGTGTTCAGGCCGGCAGCAAATCCGAAGCCACCATCAATCTCGATCTCAGCGACAGTGTCACCGCGCGCGGTGCAGTTTCATCGGATGGCGATACGAGTATCGGGATCTTTCTGGAACGGGACTATTGAACACGGTTGGGCCGCTCTGAATTTATAGGCCGAGCATTTGGCTTTGCTGTTCGCGCGAAAGCCCCGACAGATCGCCGGTCCATGCGACCTCCCCGCGTTTCAGAATCACGGCCCGGTCGGCAATGGTGCTGATTTCACTCAAGGACTTGTCGACCAGCAAAATTGACAGGCCGGTCTCTTTTAGTTTTCCAAGGGCTTGCCAGATCTCCAGGCGAATGTTGGGCGCCAGCCCCTCGGTTGCTTCATCGAGCAGCAGGAGTTTGGGATTGGTGCAAAGAGCCCGCGCCAGCGCCAGCATTTGTTGCTCGCCTCCTGATAACGTGTTTGCGGATTGATTGTGCCGTTCATGCAGACGCGGAAACAAATCGCAAACCGTTTTGAATTGCCAGGGTCCCGGACAGGCTGATGCGATGCAGTTCTCATATACCGTCAGATTTGGAAAACAGCGCCGCCCTTCGGGAACGAGACCCAGGCCGAGACGCGCTGCCTCATGGGACGGCATGCCAGAAAGGTCGATTCCTTCAAACCGCATCTCGCCCTCCCAGCGCCCAAGCAACTGACAGATGGACTTTATCAGTGTGGATTTTCCCATACCGTTGCGGCCCATCAGAGCCACCACCTCGCCGTTGTCGACCGTCAGATCGACATTGAACAATGCTTGCGAGGAACCGTACCAGCTGTTCAGTCGGGATATTTCCAGCAGGGCGGTCATGATTTTCCGTGCCCCAGATAAGCATCCCGGACCGCGCGGCTGGAACGGATCTCAGCTGCAGTGCCGCTTGCGATGATCTGGCCATAGACCAGAACGGAAAGCGTGTCGGCGAGTGCGAACACAGCCTCCATATCGTGCTCCACCAGAAGAATTGGCACCCGCTGCTTGAGCTCTTGTAGTCTGGACGTCAGTGCTGCTGTGCCGTCGGTGCCCATGCCTGCCATCGGCTCGTCCATCAGCAGAACGCGGGGCTGCAGAGCGACAGCAAGGGCTACTTCCAGCTGCCGCCTCTCGCCATGGGAAATGTTTGCGGCGGGAATGTCAGCGCGCATCGAAAGATCAAATTCATCCAGCAAGGCTGCGGCAGGTTTCGTCAATGCTGTGTCTGTGGAAGTGCGAGTGAAAAATCCAAGCGGCGAGCCTGAGGCGCCCATCAAAGCCAGGAACAGATTTTGCCTTGCCGAATATTCCGGTATGATGGAGGACACCTGGAAAGTCCGGGCCAGTCCCTGATGCACGCGCTTGTGCGCCGGCACACCGCGCAGCGACTTTCCGTCCAACAGGATGTCACCGGAATCAGGTTCTATTTCGCCTGCCAGCATTTTGATGAGGGTGGACTTCCCAGCCCCGTTGGGGCCGATCAGCGCATGAATTTCCCCGGCCTTGAGAGTCAGACTGACCTCATCGCAGGCTCTGAGCGCCCCAAAGCTCCGGGACAGGTTGTGGACTTCAAGGATGGCTTTATCCATGGCGCCGTTCCCCAGCGACAACGCCAAGGAGTCCGCCACGACCCCACAAAACGACAATCAGGAGCAGCAGACCGAGCCAGAACTGCCAGAACTCACTGATGCCACCCAGATAGTGTTCCATCCCAATGAACAATGCTGCTCCGGCAAGTGGGCCAAACAGTCGGGCGACACCGCCGAGAATGACAAAAACCATGATCTCGCCCGAAACTTGCCAGGACAGCATGGATGGGCTGACAAAGCGGTTGAGGTCGGCATAGAGCGCGCCGGCAAGACCGGTTATCGCTCCCGAGATAACAAAAGCGATCAGGCGTATCGTAAAGGGCGAAAGACCAACGCTGGTGACCCGTTGGGCATTTTGCCGCGTTGCATCCAAGGCGACCCCGAACCGCGACCGGACAAGTGTGCTCGAAAGCCACAGCACGATGACCAGCAGCAAAGCGATGAGCCCAAAAAACTGGATGGGGTCGAGCGTATTGAGCCCGGGAAAATTATTGCGCACATAGATCGATATGCCGTCCTCGCCGCCATAGGCGGGCCAGGATATCGCGAAATAGTAGATCATCTGGGCAAAGGCTAGTGTAATCATGATGAAGTAAACACCACTTGTGCGCAGTGAGAGCAGTCCGATCAACAAAGCCGCAAATGCCGATGCGAGAATTGCCACAAGCCAGATGACCGGCATCGACTTTGTGCCGTCGAAGGTCAGCGGCCCGATCACCATCGGTTCAAACGACTGGGCATGACTTGCCAGTATTGCCATGGCATAGCCGCCAATTCCGAAAAACGCCGCATGTCCCAGTGAGACTAAACCACCATTGCCGAGTGCCAGATTGAGGCCGGTGCCGGCAATGGCAAAAATGAAAACCTTGGTCAGCAGGGTGATCACGAATGGTTCGTCAACAAACCAGGCGACAATCGCCAGGCCCAGGAGACCTCCGGCCAGCGTGAAGTTGAAGAGTGTTTCGCGCCTCATCTGGACAATTCGCCAAACAGACCGCCGGGACGGAAAAACAGAACTGCAGCCATCAATACATAGATAGACATGGAGGCCAGCGCTGAGCCTGTTGATGAGGCGCTGGCAGGTTCCAGAAACAGGCCAAACAATGAAGGCAGCAAAGTTCTGCCAAGTGTGTCCGTCAGGCCCACCAGAACCGCTCCGATCAAGGCGCCCTTGATGGATCCAATCCCACCGATAACAATGACAACGAAAGCCAGGATGAGAACCGGCTCGCCCATGCCGACCTGGACAGATTGGATGGCTCCCACCAGCGCACCAGCCAGGCCTGCCAGGGCAGCGCCAAGGGCGAATACCAGCGTATAGAGTTTTCCGATATCGACCCCCAATGCGCCAATCATTTCACGATCACTTTCTCCGGCCCGGATTCTGACACCAAGGCGGGTTGCACTGATCAACCAGAACAGGCCTGCAGCGACGGCGAGGCCGACTAAGATGATGGCCAGCCGGTAGGCGGGGTACTCAACGTCACCGGGAAGGGAGATCGATCCCGACAGTATCGGCGGAATGGTGAGGTAAAGCGGAAAGGATCCAAACAACCAGCGGGTGCCTTCGGAGAAAACCAGAATCAGCGCAAACGTCGCCAGTACCTGGTCGAGATGATTGCGCGCATAAAGTCGCCTCAAGACCGTCATTTCCACGACGACACCGGCAATGGCGGCGGCAACCAGGCTGGCAATCAGCCCAAGCCAGAAAGACCCGGTTGCGGTTGCAACGGCAGCACAGGCAAATGCGCCGACCATGTAGAGCGAACCGTGAGCCAGATTGATGAGGCCCATGACCCCAAAGACCAGCGTCAGCCCTGCCGCCATCAAAAACAGCATGACTCCGAATTGCAGCCCGTTGAGCAATTGTTCAAGGAAAAGAGCGAGTGTCATACAGGAACTGGCCGCTGCCGGTTACAAAAAACGGGCCGCACGCGGCCCGTTTCTCGTCAGATATGCGATGCTGCTAAAAACTGCATTCTGCAGCGTAAACATCGCCATGGGCGGTAAGCGCAGTGGAAACGATTTTGTTGGTGAACACATC